>JAPUKG010000099.1 GCA_027295775.1 Pseudomonadota bacterium | reverse complement strand
TCACGGTCAAGTAGAACCCGGGAAGCTGTTGTAGCCTGAGGCCATGCCGGAGAGCAGGCTGCGTCGCATCCTGGCAGAGCTGCACGAGGGCCTCGAGGCGGCCGACGACCTCGACGACGGGGCTCGCGACGCCCTGCGCGGCGCCGCCGACGAGATCTGGAACGCACTGGACAAGGGAGCGCCCGAGACGGACGGGACCCTGGGGAGGTCCGTCTCGGAGCGCATGTCCAAGGCGGTCGGTCGTTTCGAGGGCTCGCACCCTCGGCTCACCGAGGCGGTTCGCCGCGTGGTCGATCAGCTGGCCGAGATGGGAATCTGACCCCGCGAGGGGCGAAGGAGGAGCGATGAGTCCGGGCTCGGGACCGCTGGAGGACAGGCGCCAGGCGCTCGAGGAGCAGTTCTTCCAGAAGGAGAACGAGCGACTCCGCGACGCCCTGCGCGAGAAGCAGGAGTCCGAGGAGGGGAGAGCTGCCCTCGCCATGGCCTGCGGGATCTCGAACGATGCAGTGCTCGACGCGCTCGAGAAGATCGGGATCGACGCGGGCGCCATGGCGGCCTTCGTCCTCGTCCCGCTCGTGGCGGTGGCCTGGGCCAACGGCGACCTCGAGGAGGCGGAGCGCAGGGCCGTGCTGGACGCGGCTGCCGAGACGGGCGTCGAGCGCGGCAGCGACGCGTTCGGGCTGCTGGAGGGCTGGCTCGAGCATGCTCCGAGCCCGAGCCTGCTTCGCGCCTGGCTCGATTACACCCGCTCCCTCAGCGCCGAGCTCGACACCGCTCGGCGCCAGGCGCTGAAGGCCGAGCTGGTCGGCAGGGCCAAGCAGGTGGCGGAGGCGGCGGGCGGCTTTCTCGGCCTCACGTCGAAGACGTCCAAGAAGGAGCAGGAGGTCCTCGACCAGATCGAGGGCGCCTTCTCGTAGCGTCGAGCGCGCCAGTCCAGGCACCCAGGGGGAGGGGCTCGCCAGGAGCCCCGGAAGGTCGTAGAATCCGGGCCGTGGCGGATTGATCTGCCCGGGGCGCCGCCCGATCTGGTGCCGGCGCTTCGCCCCCGCTGATCCCGGTGTGCCTGAGGCGCGTCGGCGCGTGCGGGGGTGAAGGGGAGCGCCCCAGTCCGTTTCCGCCTGTGGGTTCGAGATTCCTTCGGTCGGCACCGGTAGGAGACCTCCCGTGCGCGAGAGGTGTCTCGCTGGGGGGCTGGCTTGAGCGCCCCGACCAGCGCCGCGACTGCGAGCGAAGCGGCCGCCAACGGCGTCGAGGCCGCGGCCGCCCGCCTCGGCATCGAGAAGCTCTATCCCGAGCAGATTCGGGTCATCGGCGACTCCCTGAACGGGCGCGACGTGCTGATGATCCTGCCCACCGGCTTCGGCAAGTCCGCCTGCTACCAGATCCCCTCGATGGTGCTGCCCAAGCCGGTGGTGGTGATCTCACCGCTGCTCGCCCTCCTGCGGGACCAGCACCTGAAGCTCGAGAAGCGCGACATCCCGTGCGTGCGCCTGGACGGCACCATCCGCGGGCGCGCGCGCAAGGAGGCCCTGGAGCGCATCGCCGCCGGCGGCCCGCTGCTGATCATGACCACCCCGGAGACCCTGGCATCCAGCCAGGCCAGCGCTGCCCTGCGCGAGACAGGCATCAGCCTGGCGGCGGTGGACGAGGCCCACTGCCTGTCCGAGTGGGGCCACGATTTCCGCCCTGCCTACCTGCAGCTCGGGAAGCTGCTGCGCGACCTGGGCGCGCCGCCGGTGCTCGCTCTGACGGCGACGGCAACCGACCGGGTGCGCGAGCAGATCGTGCGCTCGCTCGGCATGCGGGATCCGAGCGTGGTGTCGAGCTCGCCCCATCGCTCGAACCTCGCCTTCGAGGTCCTGCGCTGTGAGGGGGACGATCGGCTGCGCGCGCTCATGCGCCTGGTGAAGCGCCTGCGCCGTCCGGGAATCGTCTACTGTGCCACCAAGCGCGAGGTGGACGACGTCTACACTCTGCTGCGGCGCTTCAGCATTCCCAGCCATCGCTACCACGGCGGCATGACCGCCACCGAGCGCAACGCCAACCAGAAGGCGTTCATGAAGCGCGGCTACCGCCGCGTGATGGTGGCGACCAGCGCCTTCGGTCTCGGTATCGACAAGCCCGACATCCGCTACGTGCTGCACTTCCAGGGCCCGGCGTCCCTCGAGCAGTACGTGCAGGAGGCCGGTCGGGCGGGCCGCGACGGCCGTCGCTCCAACTGTTTGCTGCTCGCCGATCCGGCCGACCGCCGCATCCACGAGGCGCTGCTGGCGCGGAGCCGGGTCCGGCCGGACCAGCTCTTCCGCCTGGGCTCCGCCCTGGCCGCCTGGTCCGAGGAGAACCGGAACCCGTCTCTCGAGGCCCTGGCGCTCTCGGCGGAGATCGGGCCGCGGGTAGCCGCGGCGCTCCTGGCCAAGATCGAGGAGGCCGGTCTCGTGAAGCGCGAGGACGACGAGGTTCAGATCCTGGTCTCCCACGACTCGATCGACGGGGAGACGCGCGCCCTGGCCGGGCAGTTCGAGACGCTGCGCACCCAGGACTCGCGCCGCCTCGATCACCTGGACGAGTACACGAAATCCGACCTGTGTCGCGCGGTCTTCCTGCGCCGCTACTTTGGCGAGGAGGACGACGAGCCCTGCGGGCTCTGCGACCTGTGCCGCGGCGCACCCGCCCGGCCCGAGAGCTTCTTCATGCCCCTGGCCGCCCCGAAGCCCCTGACGCGCGAGAAGCCCGGCCGCTCGCGGCGCGACCGCGGTCGCGGTCGGGGTCGCGGCGGCGGCGGCGGCGCCCGCGCGGCGGGTGGCGGGGCTCGAGCCGGGGCGGGCGGCGAATCAAGAGGCGACGAATCCGGGTCGGAAAGGAAGCCGAGTCGCCGCCGCCGCCGAGGCCGCCGCTCCCGGCGCCGGCCGAGGAGTCCGTCCGCGGACTGAGTCCGCCGCGGGAGCGCGCCTAGAGCAGACCGCGCTCGATCAGGGTCTCGGCGATCTGGACGCCGTTGGTGGCGGCTCCCTTCCTCAGGTTGTCGACGACCTGCCAGAGCCACAGGCGCTCGCTGGTCAGATCGCGGCGCACGCGGCCGACGAGCACTTCGTCTCCGCCCGCCACGTCCCGGGGCGTGGGGAAGACGTTGCGCGCGCAGTCGTCCACCACGCGGACACCGGGGAAGGCGTCGAGGGCGCGCCGCGCCTTCTCGGGCGACAGCGCGCGCTCGCACTCCACCAGCAGCGAGGCCGAGTGGCCAACCGGGACCGGCACGCGAACGCAGGTCATGCTGACGTCGAGATCGGGCTCGCCCAGGATCTTCCGCGTCTCGTGGAGGAGCTTCATCTCCTCGGTGGAGTAGCCGTCGTCGTCGGGGTCGAAGCGCTCGCACAGGGGGAGCACGTTGTGGGCGATCGGGGACGGGAAGACGGTCGCCACGGGCTCCTCGTTCCGGGCCAGGGCGGCGAGCTGGGCCTCGAGCTCTTCGCTCGCCTCGCGACCCGCTCCCGACGTGGCCTGCAGCGTGGTCACCACCACGCGGCGCAGTCCCGCAGCCCGGCGCAGGGGCTCGAGCGCCATCGCCACGCCGATGGTCGTGCAGTTGGGGCAGGCGATGATGCCCTCGTGCTCCTCGAGGGCGGCCGGGTTGATCTCCGGAATCACCAGCGGAACCCGCTCGTCCATGCGCCAGGTGTTCGACTTGTCGATCACGACGGCGCCCCGGGTCACGGCCTCGGGCGCGAGCTCCTTCGACAGCGAGCCGGTGGCCGCGAAGAAGACCAGGTCGACGCCCTCGAAGGCGGCGGGCTCGGCCTCGCGCACCGCCAGCTCCTCGCCGCGAAAGCGCAGGGTTCGTCCGCTGGAGCGCCGGCTGGCTAGCGGGAGGAGGCGGCCCACCGGGAAGTCCCGCTCGGCCAGGACCTCGAGAATCGTCTCCCCGACCAGCCCCGTGGCGCCCACGAGGGCCACCGAGAGCGGGGGGTGCGAAGAGACTGCGGATGCCATGGTCCACTCCTTTCAACCGAGTCGGAATTCTACAAGCCCCGAAGAAACGAGAACGCCCTTCCGAGAGCTCGGAAGGGCGTTACACAGCAATGCGCTGACCTTCCGGCTACGGGTCGCAGCCCTTCGTCCTGGCCGTGGTCTTGGCCGTGATCGTCGTCTTGCCGTCGAGCGGAGCCATCGCGCGCGAGTGTCGGGCGAGGCCAACGCCGTGTCAAGGCGGCCTCGATCCGGGTCGATGAGGGGTACTGGGAGAACTGCCGCTCGATGCACCCGTTTCTCGCCATCCCGCTGCTCTCCTGCATCGCGTCCGCCGTGCTGGCGAGCGCCATCGTCGCCCGGGATCCGGAAGCCCGGGCGAACTGGCTGGCGGCCTTCGCCGTGGGTGCTGCCGGGCTCTGGGCCCTGTTCGACCTGATGGCGCTGATGGCCCCGGACGAGCTGGGGGCGACGCTGTTCTTCCGGATGGCCGGTGCCGCCTGCCTCGCGATCGGCCCGCTCTGCCTGGAGCTCCTGACCGAGCTGCGGTCTGCCCTTCGCGAGCTCCTTCGGGTCTGGGTGCGCGCCGCCTACGGTTCGGCGTTGGCGCTGGCCGTCGTCTACGTCGTGACGCCCTGGTTCATGCCCGGCGCGGTCCCGGTGGCTTGGGGCTGGAGCCACGAGTTCGGTCCCGCCTTCCCGCTGGCCTACCTGCACCTCGCGGGCTGTACCCTGGTGGCGGCCGCGCTGCTGCTGAGGTCGTCGGGAGGCCGGGCCGATCGCGTCCCGCGGGCTCGCGTCAACCGCTTCATCCGGGCGCCGCTTCTGGGGGTGGGCATCGGGACGGTGCTCGGCGTGGGGACCGCCACCGACGTGATCCTGCCCGCCCTTGGCTTGCACACGCCGAACCTCGGTCCCGCGAGCATCATCGCGCTGGGCGGCCTGATCTGGCTGCGTGCCTACCGACAGGGCCGCATCACCCTGACCAGCAGTACCTTCGCCCGCGAGATCCTCGACACCCTTCCCGACGGTGTTGCGCTGATCCAGGCCGACGGTCGGGTTCGCGCCGCGAACCAGAGCCTCGGGCGACTCGTGGGTCGCCCCCGCTCCGAGCTGCTCGGGTGTCACGTCGAATCGCTGCTGACCGAGGTGCCCGAGGACTTCTCCGATGGGCTCCGGGAGCGGGAGACGCGGCTCCGGGTGGACGGCGGTGCGGTGATTCCCGTCTCGCTTTCGACCTCCACCCTGAGCGACCGGGGCGGGCATCCGCTCGGCCTGGTGATGGCGGTGCGCGACCAACGGCAGGTGGTGGCGCTGCGCCGGCAGCTCGTCGCCGCCGGCCGCGTGGCGGCGGTGGGCGAGCTGGCGGCCGGAATTGCCCACGAGGTCAACAATCCGATCGCCTTCATCCAGGCCAACCTCAACCTGCTGCAGCGTCACCTGGAGGCGGTGACCGAGAAGCTCTCGGCGTGGCTTCCGGTTCCGGTGTCGGCCCACCTGAGCGGCCCGAAGCAGCGGATCCGGAGCTGCTTCGACGGCACAGAGCGCGTGGTCTCGATCGTGCGAGAGGTGCGCGGCTTCGCCCACGCCGGACTGGATCGCCACGGTCCTGCGGACCTGAACGAGTTGCTGGACAGCGCCCTGCGCCTGGCGTTGCCCCAGATCCGCCATCGAGCCATCGTCCAGCGCGCCTACGGTGAGCTTCCCCTCGTCCCGTGTGCGGGTCAGGACCTGAAGCTCGTCTTCCTCAGCCTGATCCTGAACGCCGCGGCGGCCGCCGGCGACGCCGGTACCATCCGGCTCGCAACCCGGGCCGCCTCCGACCACGTGCGCGTGAGCATCCGGGACGACGGCCGCGGCATCGAGCCGGAGCAGCTCGAGCGCCTCTTCGAGCCGATCGCGACCACCCGGGCCGTGGACGAGGGTAGGGGCCTCGGTCTCGCCATCTCCTATCAGGTGGTGCGCGAGCACGGCGGCGAGATCCGCGTCGAGTCGGAGCCGGGAGCCGGCACCTGCGTCACGGTCCAGCTCCCCCGGAGCTCGCAGGCGTCGGAAGACGAGGCGGTGCAGCCGTGAACGGCATGGCGCTGATCTCGCTGTTCTGCTGCCTGGTCTCGGCCATGCTCGCCAGCGCCGTCATCGCGCGCGATCCCGGCCTGCGCGTGAACCGGCTGATGGGTCTGGTGGCGGCGGCGGTCTCCTGGTGGGCGCTCTGCGAGGTCGTCTGGAACGTCCAGCGCGACGCCGAGATCGTCGCCTGGTGCATCCGCTTCTCGAGCCTCGGCTGGATGATGCTGGGTCCGCTCGCCTTCCACGTCTTCGTGGAGATGAGTGGGGACCGGAGCCGCTTGCGGCGCTCGATCCCCGTGGTCTACGGGTTCGCGGCCCTTGGGGTGTCGATCTACGTGGCGACGCCCTGGGGTCTCGCGGAGGCATTCCCCACCAGCTGGGGCTGGGGCTACCACTTCGGACCACTCTTCCCCGTGGCCTACCTGTGCACGGTCGTTCCGGCGTCCCTGGTCCTGATCAACTGGTGGCGGGTCCATCCGAAGCAGGGCTCGTGGGGGGAGCGCCGGGTGTCGCGCGTCTTCTTCGTGGGAGTGTCCGCCGCGCTCCTGGTGGCGTCGACGACCGACGTGATGCTTCCGCTCCTGGGCCACCAGGTGCCCCGCCTCGCCACCCTGAGTATGACCGGCCTGGGTCTGGCGGTGGCCTGGCACCTGCAGCGATACGGATACTCGCTGCTCTCGCCCGGCGCCTTTACGGAGGACATTCTCGAGACCCTGGGCGACGGTGTGGCCGTGCTGTACTCGGACGGACGCGTGCGCACCGCCAACCGGGCGCTGGAAGAGCTGGTGGGGGCGCCGCGCGGGGGACTGCGGGACGCCGAGGTGACGAGCTTCTTGCCGGAGCTGGGAACGCGCGAGCTCGGCAGCGGGACCCGCTGGAGCGAGGCGAGTCTGGAGCTCGAGACCGAGCTCCACACACGGCAGGGGGAGAAGCTTCCCGTCTGCGTCTCGTCCTCGGCCCTGGCCCGGACGCACGGCGCTGTGTACGGCGCTGCCGTCGTCGTGCGCGACCTGGCGGAGGTGGTGTCCCTGCGCAGTCGCCTCGTCACGTCGGGTCGGCTGGCAGCGGTGGGCGAGCTCTCGGCTGGGATCGCCAACGAGATCGTGGAGCCGCTCCGCGACGTTCGGCACAACCTGCGCGACCTGCGCGTGGAGTGGGGCCAGCTCTCGGAGGAGGCGAAGGCCGCGGAGCCGGGACCGCTGGCGGGCAGCGACGACATCCACGCGGTGCTTGCGGAAGGCGAGGAGCTGATCGACGAGTGCCTGGAGGGAGTCGATCGCGTCGCGGCCATCGCCCGCGACGTGGCGGGCTTCTCGGAAACGGGCCGGCGCGAGCGCGAGCTGCGCGACCTGAACCCCCTGGTCCAGAACGCGCTGCGCATGGCTCAGCCCCGGATCGGTGCAGGGGTGCGAATCGAGCGCGACCTCGGCGAGCTGCCTGCAGTGGCGTGCGCGCCCCAGGAGCTCGAACAGGTGGTGCTCAACCTGCTCCACAACGCATTCCACGCGGTGGGGGACGAGGGCCGGGTGCGCATCTCGACCCGTGCCGGGGAAGGCCACGTCCAGCTCCGCATCGAGGACAACGGCCCCGGGATCCCCGACGAGGTGCGGGACCGGGTCTTCGATCCCTTCTTTACCACCAAGCCGGTCGGGGAGGGGACCGGCCTGGGGCTGGCGATCTCGTACCACATCGTGCGCAACCACGGCGGCGAGATCCGGATCGACTCGGAGCCGGGCGCGGGCTGCGCCTTCACCGTGGAGCTTCCCGTCGCAGAGCCCAGGGAAGACGAAGTCGTGTAAGAATGGCACATGGCCTCCCCCGCCGACCGGCTCCGGACGCTCCTCGACGAGCCCGGGCTCCTGCTGATGCCCTGCTGCTACGACGCCCTCTCCGCCCGCCTGATCGAGAGGGCGGGCTTTCCGCTGACCTTCATGAGCGGCTTCGCTGTCGCCGCCACGAGATTGGCCCTGCCCGACACCGGGCTCATCTCCTACGGCGAGATCGTCGACCAGGGTCGCGCCGTCTGCGACGCCGTCTCCATCCCGGTGATCGGGGACGCCGACACCGGCTACGGAAACCCGGTGAACGTGAAGCGCACCGTGAATGGCTACGCCCGCGCCGGGTTCGCCTGCGCCATGATCGAGGACCAGCTCGCCCCCAAGCGCTGCGGCCACACCCGAGGCAAGGAGGTCGTGTCCCGGCCCGAGGCCCGTGCTCGAATCCGGGCCGCCGTGGACGCGCGCGATGAGGGCGCCGACATCCTGATCATGGCGCGCACCGATGCACGTGCGACCCACGGGCTCGACGAGGCCCTCGACCGCTGCCGCGCCTTCGCGGATCTGGGCGCCGACGTCCTGTTCCTGGAGGCGCC
This sequence comes from Pseudomonadota bacterium, assembly GCA_027295775.1. Lineage (GTDB taxonomy): Bacteria > Myxococcota_A > UBA9160 > UBA9160 > UBA4427 > JAPUKG01. Next base: position 20,888 of record JAPUKG010000099.1, on the reverse strand, counting down.
GCAGTCCGAGGCGGAGATGGAGCGCCTGTGCCGCGAGCTCCCCGGACCGCTGATGGCCAATCTGGTGGAGCAGGGCGAGACGCCGGTCCTGCCGCCGGGTCGGCTCGAGGAGCTCGGCTACAAGATCGCCGCGTACCCGCTGACGCTCCTCTCCGCGGCCACCCGGGCCATGAGCGAGGCGTTGGAGGCACTCCGCGCTGGCCGGACCCCCGAGCGCCTGCTGGGCTTCCCCGAGCTGCAGGAGCTGGTCGGCTTTGCCGACTACGACCGCGAGCAGAGCCGCTACCGCCCGGACGAGTAGTCGGAGGCTCTACCGCGGCTGTGCAGACGACGGCCGATGACCAGGAGCCCGCTGCCGAAGAGCAGGGCCGAGCCCGGCTCGGGTATCGCGGACAGGATCCAGATCCGGTCCTTCTGCTCCTGTGACGGGAACCCGTCGATCACGTAGATCGAGCTTCCACCGACGTAGAGACCCGTCGCGAATCCGAATCCGCTGGCCAGGGTCGTGAGGCTGCCGTCCGGCTCGATCCGGACCAGGCTGCCTCCGCTCGTCGCGAGGAGCGAGCCGTCGGGCCCGATCTCGACGTCGAAGACTCCATCGGGCAGGGGCGCCACAAGCGAGAGCGGAGCGTCGGGGTCGTCGAGGCCCACCTCGGACAGCTGGCCGCTGAAGTCGAGGAGGGAGTCCCCCACGAAGAGCGTGTCGCCGTCCGCAGCGAGCCCGGCGGCGAAGGAGAGCCCCCCCTGAACGACCTCGACGCTTCCCGACAGGACGCTCACCTGAAGGACCCGGCCGTCCGGCGGAAAGAGCTGCGACGCGTCGCTCAGGAACAGGGTGTCGCCGGTCGGGTCGGTCGGGTCGACGACCACGTCGAAGTAGCCCGGCACGGATCCCGACGGCAGGATCTCGAGATCCAGCGCCGCGGCCGGCGTGCCGGAAGCGCCGAAGGGGTTTGCGATGGCGTAGATGGTGCCGCCGGTGAGTGCGCCCGGGAGGCTCCCGCCGTTGTCGCCGACGATCAGCCGATCGTTGACGGCGTCGTAGGCGAAGCCGCCCAGGCTGTTGAAGCCCTCGGCCAGCACCGTCGTCCCGGACGCGTCGATGCGCACGACGGCCTCGGTGCCGACGCCGAAGTCGCCGACACCCGCGAAGACCGTCTCCCCGACGGAGATCACGTCCCCGGTGGCGGTTCCCGGAGTCTGGAGGAAGGTGACCTGGAAGCCGGGGGCCACGGGCGTGGCGCCGGCGTTCGGAGCGACCGCGAAAATGGCGGTCCATGCGGCGATCGACGGAGCGATCCACCGCGACAGGAGTCGCGAAACGGATTTCATGTCGGATTTCCTCGAGTGGCATCCTTGCGCGGGATGCGGGACTGCTGTCCACGTTCTTCGTCACGCAAGAGGCAGGTCTTCCGGCTCGGGTCCCGCGTCGGTCGCCTTCCCGCCCGCTCCCTTCCTGAGTCGACAGGGAGCCGACAGTGGCCATTGGACCGAACGCTTCCGGGGTCGGCTGCCCGACCCACGACCCTCTACGGCGGCGCGTCCGCGGTGGAATTCCCGTTCGTCCCCAGGCACCACGGGGAACGAGGGGTCACCACACTTCCCTCTTCACCCGGAGCCGACCTGGTGCGGGTCGCGCCGGGCACCTTCTGCTCCCGGCATCATACCACGGTCAGGGAACCAGGATGAGCTTCCCCACGGTCTGCTGCGACTCGATGCGCGCGTGGGCGGCGGCGGCTTCCTCGAGGGGCAGCGTCTCCAGCGGCAGGAAGATCCGCCCGCTTGCCAGTCCGTCGAAGAGCGCCTCGTACGCCGGGCGGATTCGCTGCGGTCCCATCTGGATCGTGGTCCCGAGGAAGTACGTGCGCAGACCGAGGTTTCGGTTCGCGCCGAGGAACGCCTCGTCCAGCGCCTCCCGGGGCGGGTCGCCGGCGGCCCGCCCGAACAGGACGACGGTGCCCCCGGCCCGGGTCATTCCGAAGCTCTGCGCGAAGCCGGGGCCGGCCACCGAGTCGTACACTACGTCCGCCCCGACCCCGTCCGTGAGCGCGCTCACCCGCTCGGCGGGATCCTCGCGCCGGTAGTTGATGACGTGGCTGTGTCCAGCGCGCTTCGCGATCTCGGCCTTCTCTTCGGTGGAGACGAGGCCGATCGAGTTGGCGCCCACCTCGCGCAGCAGGCCGCCGAGGAAGCACCCGACGCTGCCAGCGGCGGCGTACGTCACGGTCGTGTGGTCGGGTCCCACCCCGAGGTCGTGGAGCAAAAAGTAGGACGTGAGTCCCGCCACCGGGCAGGCCGCGGCCTGCTCGAAGGGCAGCGTCTCCGGGATCGGGACCGCGAGCACTGCGGGCACCACGCTCTTCTCCGCGTAGGCCCCGCTCACGTGGATGCCCAGCACGCGGTCGCCCTCGGCCCAGCCTTCGACACCCTCGCCGACCGCGTCCACCACACCCGCGAAGTCCGTGCCCGGCACGTAGGGCGGCGGGTGTCCGGGCTCCCCGGAACGGCGCCCCTGGATGTCGTGGAAGTTGATGGCGATGGCGCGGTTCTGGACGCGCAGGTGCCCCGGCGGCAGCTCGGGTTCCGGAATCTCCACCGCCTTCAGCACCTCGGGACCGCCGGTCGCTGTCACGTGAATCGCCTTCATCATCGACCTCCTCGGAGGCTATGATACGACGATTGAAGTTCGGACTGGCCCTCGGACGCCTCCATCCCTCGTTCCATCTGCAGGCCGTGCTCCTCGCGGAAGAGATCGGCTTCGAGTCGGTCTGGCTGCCCGAGCATCTCGTCTTCCCGGTGGACATGTCCGGCTCTCCCCTGATTGGAAAAACGCACCCGCCGGTTCCCCCGAGCACCCCGGTCTTCGACGCGCTGGCCTACCTGGCCTACCTGGCGGGCCGGACCGAGCGACTGCGACTCGGGACGCACGTCTACCTGCTGGGCCTGCGCCATCCCTTCGTGGCGGCCCGCGCGATCCAGACCCTCGACTTCGTCTCCGGGGGGCGAGCCGAGATCGGCATCGGCGCGGGCTGGCTCGAGAGCGAGTGCCGGGCCGCGGGGCTCGACTTCCGCACCCGCGGCCGGCGCCTCGACGAGGCCCTCGCCGTCTGCAAGCGCCTGTGGAGCGAGGAGGTCGTGGAGCACCGGGGTGAGTTCTTCTCGTTCGAGCCGGTGATGTTCGAGCCGAAGCCGATTCAGAAGCCCTGGCCGCGCCTGCACGTGGGCGGCGAGTCGGTCGCCGCCCTGCGGCGTGCCGCGCGGAGCGCCGACGGCTGGATCGGGCTCGACCACACCCTCGATTCGGTCTCCGCGCCGCTGGCACGGCTGCGCGAGCTGCGCGGGGCCGAAGCACCGCCGCTCGAGATCTCGGTCGGCGGAAGCATCGAAACGGCCGAGGACGTGCGCCGCTGGGAGGACGCGGGGGTCGATCGGCTGATCGTCGCACCGTGGCGGCGCTCCTCCGAGGTGCTCGACGGACTTCGCCGCTTCGCCGACGTGGCTGGCTTGCGGAGCGGGCCCCGGTCTGTGTGATATCCTGGGTTCGGGTTCGCCCACGGATGCGTTCCCGTAGCCGTCCCCTCTGCGGTTGCTCCCGCCCCCGCTCCACGACTCCGTCGCCGGCGGCCCCGAACCATCGGGAAGGACGCCGGCCCCGGTCGTCCCGTGTGGCGACCGCCCGGAACGGAGGACGCCATGGATCGAAGCGAAGTACTGCAGTGGCTCGAGAGTCACGCCGGCGACGTGCACGGAGATCCCCGGGAGATCGTGGAGCGCTGCGAGGAGGAGGTGCGCCGTCACGCAGCCGAGGACGCGTGGCTGGCCGCCAAGAGGTACGTGCTGCAACGCATGCACCAGTGGGAGCACGAGTGGGGCTTCCACGCGACGGAAGCGCACGTGGCCCGGGAGATCTGCCCGAAGCTGGCCGGCGAGCTGCGGCGGCACGAGCCCCACCCGCAACCGGGCGACGAGGAGCATTTGCTCGGACAGGACCTGCTGGACGCGCTCGAGCCCACCGCGCGCGCCAAGGTGTTCGAGTGGGTGCTCGAGCTGGCGGACCAGGAGGAGCACCGCACCTGGGAGGATGTGGTGCGCTTTACGCGCGGCGAAGGACGGGCGCTGGTCCGGGAGGGACGGGTCTCCAGCGACAGCAGCTGGGAAGGCAGCGAGAACTACGCCGCCAAGGCGGCGCACGTGGCCCAGCTCCTGGCGGAGGAGTTCGAGCAGCACGCGCACCCCCGCTAAGGCGTGCGCCCGCAGGGCTGGGTCCGCTGCGGGCTAGTTGTCGCGGGGGCGCTTGAAGAGCCTGCGATAGGTACCGGGCTCGGGCTTCTCTTCCGCGGGCTCGTCGGGCGAAGCAACCGGACGCGGCGCAGAGCTTCCAGCGGAAGACGGGGTGCGGCCGAGCAGGGCCGAGATGCCCGAAGGCGCGGCGTCGTTCCCGTCTCCCGCCATCGCGGCGCGAACGGGCGGCAGTGAGCTCAGGGCCCGAGCCGCTGAGGACTTCTCGCTCGTCGTCGAGGCCGCATCCGGGGCTCCGCGCGCCTCGGCGAGCAGGGTCCCCGTGGCCTGGGTGCTTCGCTCGAGCGACTCGAGCGCAGCCGTTGTCTGCTGGAGCCTCGTGCTCAGATCCGCGGAGGCGTTGCGCAGGTGCAGTCCCTCCTGGCCCACGTTCCCGCGCATCGCATCCAGGGTCTTCTCCATCCCCTCCACCCGGAGCGAGAAGTCGATCAGTGCGCGGGCCACACTTCCCGTCTTGTCGTCGAGCTGGGAGAGCGTGTTGCGCACCGGGTCCACCGCCTGGATCAGCCACTGGCTGATGTTCCCGACGTCGGTCCGGACGCGCTCCAGGGCGGCGTGCATCTCGCGCGTGACTTCCTCGGCCGAGCGGATCGGGCCCGACAGCCGCTCGAGGGTCGCGTTGCTGTCGCCGATGGTCTCGCGCATGCGGTCCACCGCCGCGCTCAATACCTGGTCCACCTCTCCGAGTGCTCGGCTGAGATCGGTACCGAGTCCCTGACCGAGAGCCTCCACCACCTGTCGGAGCTCGACGACGCCGGTCTCGACCAGCTCGCGCTGCTCGCGGATCGCCTCGCTAGCCCCTTCGAGTGATCGGGTCACGGTGGCCACGGCGCCGGTCGCCGACTGCTGGGTGCGATCGATCCGGGACGCCGTTTCTTCGAGGGCGGTTCCCGTCTTGCTCAAGTGCGAGAGCACAGGCTCGAAGCCGGCGGCGGTCTCCGTCATCGCGCTGGCGGCGTGCTGCACCGCCCCGGCCGCCTGCTCCAGGGACTCGGCGACCCGCGTATTCGACTCGGCATTCGCGACCATGCGCTCGAAGTGCTGGGCGAGCCCGCCGGACACAGCGTCCTGGTGCTCGACGGCGCGCTCGAGGGCATCGTGCAGGCTCCCCAGGTGGCGCTCCACGCCTCGCCGCACCGTGACGCGCAGCTCCTCGACCACCTCGCGCAGCGAGCCGCGCTGCTCCTCGGAGACCAGGCTGGCCGACTCGGCGGTCGACTTCTCGATACGGCGCAGTCCGTCGTCCAAGGTGCGCGCGAAGTCGCTCGACGCCGCGGCGAACTCGACCTTCATGCGGTCGAAGCTCTCGTGCTGGGCGTGGGCAGACTCGGCCGCCAGCTCGGACGGCGACACCGACGCGAATGCCCGCTGCACGAGCCCGTCGAGGTCCAGGGCGTAGGCGGCGAAGCGTCCCTCGAGCAGGCGGGCGCCCAGGCCGGCAACGGCCCACAGCGCCAGCCCCCACGCCAACGGCGGCAGGGCCAGACTCAGCTGCCCGGTTGCCGGCGCGTGGGCCGGCGTCAGGCCCCAGGCCAGCAGGGACCCGATCACGCCCGCCGCGGCGAAGAAGCCGGGCAGGGCCGTGAGCGCACTGCAGCGCGCGCCGTGGGGAAGGATGGGCCGCTCCGCGAAGAGCTCGGACAGGCGCGCGGGCGACCGCTCGAGACCGTCCCGATCCGGCGGCACGTGCGGCGTGCGCGCGCCGCGCCAGCGGCGCAGGAACTCCTCCCATTCGAGCGCGAGGGGCGAGTTCTGGAACGCGGCGTGGATGCCGTCGCGCTGCTTCGGCACGGGATCGGCGGGATCCTGGGTCGCAGTCCGCAGCGAGCCTCGCAGCACGGCGATCCGGGCCAGGCGCCAGAGCAGCGGCGCGTACACCGCCACGACCGCCAACCCGGCGGCGGCCAGGACGAGAGAAACCAGTCCCTGGACCGCCGGGTCCGGAGACCAGAAGAGCTGCATCGCGATGGAGCCTCTCGAGACGCCTTCCATGTGTCGCGCACCTCACAACACCCCTCCCGCGTGAGTGCCCCGCGGCGGGCGCTGGGTGACTGCCTTTGGCTCGGGGGGCGCGGACCGGCCTCTGAAACCAGATACTTACCCGGGGGGCCGACTCAGATTCCGATGGCGCGGACGGCCAGCAGGGGGCCCGCGGGCACGTCCCCGGTGCGGAGATCCAGCTCCGCCTCCACATTCCACTGGTTGTCTCCAGCCGGGTCCACGAGCACCTGGCGCACGTCCCAGAGACGCGACTCGCGCTCGCGCATCCAGGTGAGGTCGTTCCGGCGGGCCGGCGGATCGAAGACGATGCGCTCGTACTCCTCGAGGAACGGGGCGAGCGCGAGGCGAAAGCGCTCCGCGGTCCACGGCGACGGTGCCTGGGGATCGGCGCGCACGCAGGCCGCGGCCTCCTCGTACCGGCCCTGGGCCAGGGCGCGCACCAGCTGGTGAAGCTCCGCGCGCACCCGCGCGCGAAGCGCCCGCGGATCGCGCCACAGCTCCGGCGCGCGCCGCGGCTCGGGCGCGCCGGGTGGCGGCGGCCCGGCTGCTGCGCCCGCGCCGGCGCCCATCAGACGCTCCCACTCCGCGATCAGGCTCGTGTCGACCCGCGCAAGCGCGGTGTGCAGGAATCCGATCATCTCGAAGACCTGCTCGGTCCGCGCGGTCTCCGGAACCGCGTGCACGAGGGTGCTGTGCACCTGACCCAGGTAGCGGAGCAGCAGGCCCTCCATTCTCTGGAGGCCGTACCGCCGGACCAGGTCCTCGAAGCTGGCGTAGCTCTCATAGAGCTCCCGTGCGACGGACTTCGGTCGGATGTTCTCGCCCTCCACCCAGGGATGGCTCTCCGCGAACAGATCGAAGGTGGCATAGATGAAGTCGGCCGCGGGCTTCGGCCAGGTCACCTCGTCGAGCCGGGTGATGCGCTCCTCGTAGGGCACACCGTCGGCCTTCAGCTGTCCCAGCAGCACCTCGCGGGCCGCGCGGCGCTGCGCCTGCAGAATCGGCCGCGGATCCTCCTGGATCGCCTCGACCACGCTCAGCAGATCGAGGGCGTAGCTCGGCGAGTCCGGATCGAGCACCGCCGACGCCTCCACCAGGTAGAGGGACAGGCTCTGGTGGAGGGAGAAGTCGCGCTGCAGGTCCGCGTTCACGCGCACCTCGCGTCGGCCTCCACGCCCGCGCTCGAGCTCCACGACGCCGGCACGGCGCAGGGAGCGGAAGAGCTGCGCCGCCCGGCGCTGCAGGCGTTTCTTGCGGCGCGGGCTCCCGTGGGAGAGCGAGATCAGCTCGGCCAGGAGCGCGAAGCCCGAGCCCCGCACGCCGCGCTCCGCTCCCCGCTGGAGACAGCTGACGAGCATTCCGTGATTCACTTCGAAGCGGGACTCGAGGGTCTCCGGCGGCCGTGCGATCAGCGTGCGGAAGGTCTCCGCGTTCCAGGACACGAAGTTCCGGGGCGGCTTCTTGCGCACCGGCTTGCTCCCGCGGCCCACGGCCTTCGCGGCGAGTCGCTTGTTGGCGACGATGTGCTCCGGGGCTTGAGACACCACGCTGCCACGATCGTCGAAGCCCTTGCGTCCGGCCCGTCCCGCAATCTGCTTGAAGTCTCCCACGGGCAGGATGCGCACCTTCTCGCCATCGAACTTGCTGAGCGAGGAGAAGAGCACCGTGCGGATCGGGATGTTCACGCCGACGCCGAGCGTGTCGGTACCGCAGATCACCTTGAGCAGCCCCTGCTGGGCGAGCTGCTCCACGAGCAGCCGGTACTTCGGCAGCAAACCCGCATGGTGGATGCCGATGCCGTGGCCGACGAATCGACGCACGTCGCGCCCGTACGGCGTGTCGAAGCGGAAGTCGCCCAGCGCGTCGGCGATGGCGCGCCGCTCGTCGCGGGTGGTGATGGTACCGCTCGTGAGTCCCTGGGCTCGCTCCGCCGCGTCGCGTTGGGTGAAATGGACGATGTAGACCGGGGTCTTCCCCTCTTCGCGGAGCCTCTCCACCGTCTCGAGCAGCGGCGTCTCGCGATACTCGAAGTCGAGGGGCACCGGGCGCTCGTCGCTGTGGACGTGGGCCACGTCCCGGCCCGTGCGTTGGCGAATGTACTCTTCGATCACCGCGGTGTTGCCCAGGGTGGCGGACATCAGCAGGAAGGTGCTGTGGCGCAGGATCAGCAGCGGCACCTGCCAGGCGACTCCCCGGTCCCGATCGGCGTAGTAGTGGAACTCGTCCATTACCACGTAGGGTGCGTCGCAGTCCTCTCCCTGGCGCAACGCCATGTTCGAGAGCACCTCGGCCGTGCAGCAGATCACCGGCGCGCCCCAGTTGATGCTCGCGTCGCCCGTGAGCATGCCGACGTTCTCGGGACCGAACGTCTCGCACAGGGCGAAGAACTTCTCGCTGACCAGGGCCTTCACCGGCGCGGTGTAGAAGGAGCGGCGGCCCTCGCACAGGGCCTTGAAGTGCAGTCCCAACGCGACCAGCGACTTGCCCGATCCCGTCGGCGTGGAGAGCACCACGTGCCGATCCAGGGTCAGCTCGAGCAGGGCCTGCTCCTGGGCGGGATAGGGCTCGAGACCGGTGCCGGCGACCCAGTCGAGGAAGCGGTCGAGGATGGCGTCTCCGTCGAGGGGCTTGCTCCCGGCGACGGTGTCCGGCACGCGGTCGATGAGCCTGCTCACGGGCATGCGGAGGCGTATGCTAGGCGGCGCGAGACCTGGCTGCGCGCGGTCAGATCCGCGAGGCGCTCGTGGCAGCGGAGATCGCGCACCGACTGGCCGTCGCCGCCGGGTCGCTGGAGCCGATCCTGCTCACCAGCGAAACCCCGGCCCGGGTCCGGTTCGCGCTCGGCGATCGAGACGGAGCGGTTGAAGCCGCGGCGCAGGCGGTCGAGACGGCGCGAACGTCGGCCCCGTGGGGGTCAGCGCAGGGCCCACCACAGCCCCAGGGCGAGCGCCGAGGCACCGGCGGCGATCCACCAGCCGAGTGCACGAGTTCCGGATGCCGCCGCTCCAATGCCTGGAATCCGGACCAGCTGGACGGTCACGTTGTCGAGTCCGCCCTCCGCGTTGGCCCGGTCCACCAGGGCCTGGGCGGCCCGCTCGAGCTCGGGCAAGGCCGCGATCTCGGCGATCTCGCTGTCCGGGACCATCGAGGTCAGTCCGTCCGAGCAGAGCAGGAAGCGATCGCCCGCGCGGACCTCGACCGACTGTACGTCCATCAGGACGGTCGGCTGGGTGCCGATCGCGCGCAGGAGCTCGTTGCGCTGGGGGTGGACGCGCGCCTCCTCCGACGAGATTCGCCCGGCGCGCAGGAGCTCTCCGACCACCGAGTGATCGTCAGTCAGCAGCTCGAGGCGCCCGTCGCGCAGACGGTAGGCCCGGCTGTCGCCGACGTGGCCGACCCAGGCGCCCCCGCTCGCGTCGAGCAGCAGACAGACGAGGGTCGTGCCCATGCCGAGCAGAGCCGGATCCCGGCCCCCCGCCTCGTAGACGCGGGCGTTGGCCGTCTCGAAGCCCACGCGCAGCGCTTCCTCGGGTGCGGCCGCACCGGTCTCCAGCTTCTGCGTCAGCGTCTCCACCGCGAGCCGACTGGCCACCTCGCCCCCGCGATGGCCTCCCATTCCGTCGGCCACGATCAGAGCGCGAATCTCGGGTTGCGCGGCGCGCACCTCGGCCACCGCGTCCTGGTTGGCCTTGCGCACCTGGCCCACGTCGCTCCGCTCGGCGACCTCCACCTGAGTGGGATCCCAGTCCAGCAGGGGCATCACCGAGCGTCCATCAGTTGGCGAAGTGGAGCGCATTCGGAGAGGTGAGCATTCGCCACGCCAGATAGCCCACGTAGATCGAGATCAGGACCACCGCTTCGACGCGGACGATGCGGCGCCTTCGCGTCGTCGCCATGAACCAGAGCAGCAGGGAGAGCAACACCGTCATCGCCAGGTCGACGAAGCCGAGAGGGGGAACCGGGATCGGGCGGATCGTGGCTGTGATGCCGCCGACGAGCAGGATGTTGAAGATGTTGGAGCCGACCACGTTTCCCACGGCCAGATCGATGTGGCCGCGCAGGGTGGCGATGACGGCGGTGACCAGCTCCGGGAGGCTGGTGCCGATGGCGACCAGGGTGAGCCCGATGATGGCCTCGGGCATGCCCATGGCCAGCGCCAGGGAGAGCGCCGCGTCGACGGTGAACTCCGCCCCCGCGAGCAGCGCCCCCAACCCCGCCAGCATGATGAGAACGCTGCGGAACAGCCCGACCGACGCCAGCTCGTCGCCGACGCTCAGGGTGATGGCGCCGGGTTCGGAGCGCTGGCGGGCCAGGTCTCCCACCGTGTAGTAGAGGAAGACGCAGAAGAGCAGCAGCAACAGCAGGCCGTCGGTGCGCGAGAACTCATTTCGGCTGATGTCGGCGATCAAGTCCAGGGAGAGGATCACCGCGGCAGCGGTGGCGACCATCATCATCGGGATCTCCCGGAAGATGATCACGCTCTGGATGCGCAGCGGACGCAACAATCCCGCGACCCCGAGGACCAGGCCGATGTTGGCCATGTTGGATCCGAAGATGTTGCCGAACGAGAGGGCGCCGCTGTCGCGCCACGCGGCCCAGACGTTGACCGCGAGCTCCGGCGCGCTGGTTCCGAAGGCCACGATGGTGAGTCCGACGACCAGGTGCGGAACCCCGGTCGCGCTGGCGATGGCGGTGGCGCCCCGAACCAGCGCCTCTCCTCCGCCGAGCAGGAATACCAGGCCGACCGAGAGGAGCAGGAGGTCCCCGACCATGGACGAACCATATCAAAGGGGTTGCCGCCACGTCCGCTCCGTTCCCCGGCAAGGAGGGGTGACCCGTTCGTCCGCTATCTTCGTCAAGCCATGACCCGCGCAGAGAAGGCGGAGCGAATCCGCAAGATCCTCGACGGGCTCTACCCCCAGGCGCCCGTCCCCCTGCGCCACGGGGACCCGTATACGCTCCTGGTCGCGGTGCTGCTCTCCGCACAGTGCACCGACGAGCGTGTCAACCAGGTGACACCGCTTCTGTTCGAGCGCGCCAGTACGCCGGAGGCGATGGTGCGGCTGCGGGTGTCGCAGATCCAGAAGATCGTCCGGCCGTGCGGCCTGGCGCCCGCGAAGGCCGCGGCGATCCGCGGGCTCTCGGAGATCCTGGTGCGCGAGCACGGAGGCCGGGTCCCGGACACGTTCGAGGCGCTGGAAGCCCTGCCCGGCGTCGGCCACAAGACCGCGAGCGTGGTGATGGTGCAGGCCTTCGGGCATCCGGCCCTGCCGGTGGACACCCACATCCATCGCCTGGCCGGGCGCTGGGGGCTCTCCAAGGGAACCAACGTCGTGCAGACCGAGCGGGACCTGAAGGCCCTCTTCCCGAAGGAGAGCTGGGGCACCGTGCACCTGCAGATCATCTACTTCGGCCGCGAGCACTGCCCTGCGCGCGGCCACGATCTCCGCATCTGCCCCATCTGCTCCTGGGCCGCGTCGAAGAAGCGGATCGCCGAGGAGTCCGCGAGGCGGCCGCGCTCCTAGCTGATCCGAGCGCGCGAGATCAGCAACAGCCGCCCGACCAGGGACGGGTCGGGAGCGACCTCCACCTCGGTCAGCTCCACGCGCCGACCGACCACCTGCACCAGGCGCAGTCCGTCCGCGGTCTCCACGAATCCCTTGGCCCGCACGAGGTCCGGGCGGCGCAGAGATGACTCGAGCTCGGCGGCCGGGATTCCGGCCGCCACGAGCTCCACCCGGGTTTCGAAGCTCTCGTGATCGTGCGGCGCCGCCGCCGGCGGTTTTCCGCTGCGGTCGACGGCGCCCGGCTCCGGCGGGAAGAAGAGCGCGGGGTCCACCTGGCCGCGGGCAGCGCGGATGATGGGTGCGTCGGGCTCGATCGCGCGCAGGCGATCCTCGACCTCCGGCAGTCGCTCCGGCGGAACCAGGTCGATCTTGTTGAGCACCAGGAGGTCCGCCGACGCCACCTGGTCTGCGAAGACGCCCTCGAGGTCCCGGCCCTCGAGCACCTGCTCGGCGTCGACGACGACGGCGGCGGTGTCCTCGCCGATCCAGCGCGAGACGGGCTCGCGCCAGAAGTTCAGGGTGGTGTCGAACGGGAGCGCGGCACCGGAAGTCTCGATCACCACGCGGTCGGGCTTGACCCGCTCCCACAACATCTGGAGCGTCCGCACCAGATCGTCCGACAGCTCGCAGCACACGCAGCCGCCTTCCAGCTCGACGAACGCCTCGCCACCGCCGCCCAGCAGCGCACGGTCCACCCCGAGCTCGCCGAGCTCGTTGGAGATCAGTGCCACGCGCTCCCCGGCCCGCCGCGCCTCTTCGAGCAGGACCCGGACGAGGGTGGTCTTGCCCGAGCCGAGAAAGCCCGAGATCACCAGTGCGGGAATGCGCCGCTCCGACATGCGCCGGAACCAATAGGCGATCCGCGGCCCAGCCGCAGGGCATGGCCGCGCCGCTATGCTGTCGCCTGGAGGAGGCAGGGTGCCCGACTTCGACTTTGATCTCTTCGTCATCGGCGCCGGGTCCGGCGGTGTCCGGACCAGCCGACTCTCGGCGAGCTTCGGCGCGCGCGTGGCCGTGGCCGAGGACCGGCCGCTGGGCGGAACGTGCGTCAACGTGGGCTGCATTCCAAAGAAGCTCCTGGTGTACGCCTCCCACTACGCGGAGGACTTCGAGGACGCGGCGCTCGGCTACGGCTGGACCGTGGGCGAGCGCGCCTTCGACTGGAGCAGCCTGATCGAGAAGAAAAACCAGGAGATCGCCCGCCTGAACGGTGTGTACGCCCAATTGCTCGACGCCGCCGGGGTCCGGCGCATCGAGGGCCGCGCCACTCTCGAGGACGCCCACACGGTTCGCGTCGGCGATGCCCGCTATACCGCGCGCACCATCCTGGTGGCGACCGGCGGCTGGCCGTCCCTGCCGGAGATTCCCGGCGTGGAGCACGGAATCACCTCGAACGAGTGCTTCACGTTGAAGGAGCTTCCCCGCCGCGTGGTGATCGTGGGCGGCGGCTACATCGCCGTGGAGTTCGCGGGGATCTTCAACGGGACGGGTTCAGATGTGGTGCAGCTCTACCGCGGCGCCCAATTCCTGCGCGGCTTCGACGACGACCTGCGCACCTCCCTGTGCGACGAGATGCGCAAGAAGGGCGTCGAACTGCGCTTCAACGTCAACGTCGAATCGGTGGAGAAGATCGACAGCGGCGTTCGAGCCATCCTCACCGACGGCTCTTCGCTGGAGGCGGACCAGATCCTGTTCGCCACGGGCCGGGCGCCCAACACCAGCGGCCTGGGCCTGCAACAGGCGGGTGTGGAGCTCGGACCCAAGGGCGAGGTCGTGGTCGACGAGTACTCGCGCTCCTCGGTCGAGAGCATCTACGCCATCGGGGACGTGACCGACCGGATCGCCCTGACCCCCGTGGCCATCCACGAGGCGATCTGCCTGGCCGACACGCTCTTCAACGACAACCCGCGCTCGCCCGATCACGAGGACGTGCCCTCGGCGGTGTTCAGCCAGCCCGCCATCGGGACCGTGGGCCTCACCGAAGCGCAGGCGCGCCAGCGCTTCGAACGCGTCGACGTCTACACGTCGAAATTCCGGCCCCTGAAGCACACGCTCACCGGCCGGAACGAGCTCACCTTCATGAAGCTCCTCGTCGACCGCGCGACGGATCGGGTGGTCGGAGTGCACATGCTCGGGCCGGACGCCGCAGAAGTGATCCAGGGCTTTGGCGTGGCGCTCAAGTGCAACGCCACGAAGGCGCAGTTCGATGCGACCATCGGCATCCATCCGACCTCCGCGGAAGAGCTCGTGACCATGCGCGAGCCGCTGCCCGAGGACTCCTAGCCGCCCGGCGATGCCGTTCTCCACGCGCCGCGGGATCGCAGCCGTCGCCCTGGCACTGCTCGTGGCCGCAGACGCGGTGGCCCAGGCGGAGGAGGGGGACGAACGGGTCAACGAAGCGGTCGAGGACCCGTTCGACCCATTCGAGGGGATGGATGCCAACGGGCGCATCCCGCGACCCGAGCGCCCGCCCGGGATCGAGCATCCCCGACGCTGGCGCTACATCCCGGAGGGGCGCATCAAGTCGGGCAACGTCTTCCAGCGCTTCCTGGTGAGCAGCGCGATCGTGCCGTTCATCTTCCGGGACGAGGACGTGGGCTTTGGCGGCGGTGTGGCCCTCACGGACATCGACTTCCGCCAGCAGCGCCGGCGCGAGTTCCTGGGCGCGTTCGTGTCCTACTCCGCGCAGGGGCAGCAGAGCTACACGTTCGCATGGCGCCGGTGGGTCCACTCCTTCGATCTGCCCGAGGGCGGCGTCCTCCAGGAAGAGCGCAGCTTCTGGCGCGCGTCCGCCGGATACCGCAAGACCCGGACCCGCCGCTTCTACGGGTTCGGCCCCGACACCGACGAGGACGACGAGACCAGCTACACGGACGAGCGGGTGGAGTTCGAGCTGGGCGTGCAGGCCAGCTATCCCGATCCAGGCGACGACTTGATCCTCAGGCTCGGCCTGCGCGGCGACTTCCACGATCTGTCGGACGGCGCGGTCAAGGGCGTTCCCACCACCGAGGAGGAGTTCCCCCGGGTCTTCGCGAGTGCCGAGAACGACGACCTCGGCTGGCTCGAGGTGGGAGCGGCGTGGGACACCCGGGACAGTCAGCGGAACCCGTACCGCGGCTGGCTGCTGAGCGCGGACATCGACGCCGCCATCGCCCAGAGCGATCTCGACGCCGGGGCGGTCACCACGTTCTGGGGCTCGAAGATCGTCCCGCTCCCCGGTCTCCTCCACCGGGGCGGCGACCCCGACGAGGAGAATCCGCCCACGGATACCCTGGCGCTGGGCCTGCGCCTGCAGCTGAGCGCCGGCGAGCTTCCCTTCTTTGCGCTGCCGAGCCTGGGTGGTGGTGATCACCTGCGCGGCTACGTGGCCGGCCGCTGGCGCGATCGGGCCAGCTGGTTCGGGGTGGTGGAGTACCGGTTCTGGGTGATCCCGCGCGGCTTTCGCATTCCCTTCACCAGGACGATCCGGGTGGAGCGCGTCGGCCTGGCCGGCTTCTACGAGGCGGGCTCCGTGGCCCGGGGCGGAAGCGAGCTGTTCCGGGCCCAGGTCCACCACAGCTACGGCGTGGGCCTGCGCATCCTCCTCGAGCGGGCGGCGCCCTTCCGGGTGGACGTGGGATTCTCGGACGAGGACATCATCGTCACGGCGAAGTTCGGCCTGAGCTTCTAGTCTAGGAAGATGCACCGGCGGCCGTTGCTCGACCTTCTCGAACGCTACGAGGCGGTGTGTCCCGAGCAGCAGTGCTCCGTCGAGCGGGTGCGCGCCCTGGTCCGCTCCCACGTCGATTGCCTCGAGCGCACCTGTCTCCCCGGCCATGTGACGGCCTCGGCCTGGATCCTCTCCCACGACGACCGCTGCTTCCTGCTCACCCACCACCGCAAGCTCGGGCGCTGGCTCCAGCTGGGCGGCCACGCGGACGGGGAGCCGGACGTGGCGCAGGTCGCCCTGCGTGAGGCGCGGGAGGAGTCGGGCATGCTCGAGTTCGACTGGGTGACCACCCGGGGCGAGCTCCTTCCGGTGGATGTCGACGTCCACCGCATTCCACCGTTCGGAGCGGAGCCCGCGCACGAGCACCACGACATCCGCTTCGTGCTGCGGGCGAAGCCCGGGCAGGCACTGCGCATGAGTGCCGAGTCCCGGGATCTGCGCTGGTTCGAGATGGAGCCCATGCACGCAATCGTCGTGGAGGAGAGTCTCGCTCGGCTCGGGCGCCGGGCCCGGGAGCTGCTCCGAAGCGAAGGGAGAGGGGGAGACTGAATGGACCGCGACGGCCCGAACGCCGAGCAAATCGAGTACTGGAACGAGCAGGGCGGCGAGAAGTTCGTGCGCATGCAGGAGCTGCTGGACGCGATGCTTGGAGGACCCGGCGAGCGCGCGCTCGACGTGGCGGACCTGAAGCCGGGAGATCGCGTCCTCGACGTGGGCTGCGGCTGCGGGGCCTCGACCCTCGAGATCGCGCGAAGGGTGGGTGCCGCCGGCGTGATGGGGGTCGACGTGTCCAAGCCCATGCTGGACCGCGCCCGGGAGCGCGCGCGCGCCGAAGGCCTGGCCGGGGTTCGCTTCGAGCAAGCGGACGCCCAGACCTTTGGGTTCGAGCGCGGCGCCTTCGACGTCCTGACGTCGCGCTTCGGCGTGATGTTCTTCGCGGACCCCCGGGTCGCCTTCCGCAACCTGCGCACGGCGCTCCGCCGGGGCGGGCGCGTCGCCTTTCTGTGCTGGCAACCGATAGCGGCGAATCCGTGGGTGTCGGTGCCGCTCGCGGCGATCGCGAAACACGTTCCGATGCCGGACCCCGTTGCGCCGGACGCGCCGGGACCGTTCTCGCTAGGAGACCCGGAGCGCGTGGCGCGCATCCTGCTCGAGGCGGGCTACGCCGACGTTGTGCTCGACCCGGTGGAGCAGAAGCTCACGATGGGCGCGAAGGCGGATCTGGAGTCGGGCATCGACTTCCTGCTCGAGGTGGGGCCCATGGCGCGCTTCCTGGCCGAAGCAGACGACGAGCAGCGGGCTGCCGCACGGCAAGCGTTGCGCGGTGCGCTCGAGCCCTATCTGACGGTCGACGGGCTCTGCCTCGACAGCGCCGCCTGGGTTGTCACCGCACGCAACCCCTAGCTGCCGAAGAAGTGGATGCGGTTCTGGCCTCTCAGCTGCTTGGGGGTGAGCACGTAGTCGCCTCGGACGGCTCTTCGGATCAGGCGCGAGCTGGTCGGGCTGTGTCCAGCGCTGGCCAGGTAGCTCATGCCGCCCACCACCAGACCGGAGCCGGCGTACGCGATCTTGAGCGGCGTGTAGGCCATGCTGCACAGCCCGGCGGCGAAGCCGGCGACGCCGGTGGACACTGTGCTCTCCTCTTCGGCCAGGGCGGCCGGCGGCCCGGTCAGGACCGCGGCCAGGCCCAGCCACACGAGGCTCCGTCGGACGTGCAGGATGCGCTGCATCACGGGCTCGATCTCCAGGGCTGTGGGGCGATGGGAAGAGTCTGCGGGCTCGTCCCGGTGGGGTCAACGGGGCGGCCCGCGGCCCGCGCCCGCCTCTCCCGGACGCAGGTCCGCATCGTCCGGGTGCAGCTGGGGACGACCCTCTTCCCCAGCGGTGGAAGGCCGCTTCCACCCGGCGGCGGTGCACCCCTCGGGGGTCGAGCGACGAGGACAAAATGCCTTTGTTTTCGGGCAGTTTTCGGCTGGCAGGCAATAGAGAGCGCTGGCATGTGGGTTGCAGTGTTGCAGTGACTGAGAGTCACGGAAGAGCCATCCATGCCGATCGCCGCAACTCGAACCGCCCTGGCCGGCGCCCTCGCCTGGCTCACTCTCAGCGCAGCCGGCGTCGTCCACGCCGAGACGGCCTTCCCCTACGACGATCCCTCCTATCCGACCCTGCCCGCCGAGTTCCAGCCCGCGGACACGGCCGCGCTGCGCGTCCCGGTCGTGCGCGCCGCCGCGCGCGCCCGCACGTCCTTCCAGCCCGAGGCGTCCCGGTCGCCGTACCAGCAGAAGAAGGTGAAGCTGATCCGCTACCAGCGTCCCTTCGAGTTTGCGGAGCGCGAGTTCGTCCTGAAGCTGCGGGCGCGGCCCAAGCGGACGAGCATCGTACAGGTGAAGGTGGTCTTCTAGACGCCGGCTCCTATGCTGGTCCCCTCGAATGGAGGGGCCCCCAAAAATGGCCGAGTCGATTCTCCTCTGCGAAGTCCGCGACGGCATCGCGACCGTCACCCTGAACCGCCCCCGCGCGATGAACGCGCTGTCGCGCGCGCTGCGCTCCGAGCTCGCGCGCACGTTCCGCGACCTCGAGAACGCGCCTGACGTCGGCGCCGTGATCTTGACCGGGGCCGGCGACCGAGCCTTCTGCGCCGGCCTCGACCTGAAGGAGCTGGGCGGGGAGAGCGACTCCTCGGCGGGCAGAGCCGTCGGCGCAGGCGACGATCCGATCGTGGCCATGGAGGCCTGCTCCCGGCCCATCATCGGCGCCGTCAACGGCTTCGCGATTACCGGCGGCTTCGAGCTGGCCCTGGCCTGTGACGTGCTGATCGCCGCCCCCGAGGCGCGCTTCGCCGACACCCACGCCCGCGTCGGCATCATGCCCGGCTGGGGGCTCAGCCAGAAGCTCTCCCGCCTCGTCGGCGTGATGCGCGCCAAGGAGATCTCGCTCACGGGCAACTTCATCGCTGCCGAGCAGGCGCTGGACTGGGGCCTGGTGAACCGCGTGGTGCCCGCCGGGGAGCTCCTCGAGACCTGCCGGGCCCTGGCCCGGGACATGCTCTCCTGCGAGCCCGACGTCATGCGCGCCTACAAGCGGGTCATCGACGAGGGCTTTGCCGTGGCCTATGGCGAGGGGCGGCGCATCGAGAGCGCCGCGAACCGCGAACGCGCACGCACCCTCACGCCCGAGCAGATCGCGGCACGGCGCGCCGGCATCCAGAAGCGCGGCCGCGCCCAGAGTGGGGGCTCGCGCTAACCCGGTGGTTTAGAGCAATTCCTCGGCCAGGAAGCGCAGGGTCTCGATGTCGCGGTTGCCGACGAGCAGCGTCGTAACCGGGCTCTCCTTCCACGCCTGGAGGCGCTCGCGAATCCGCTCCCGCGGTCCGCACAGCGAGATCTCGTCCGCCAGCTCGTCGGGCACCGCTGCGATTGCCTCGGCCCGCTTGCCGTCGTAGAAGAGGTCCTGGATGCGCTCGGTCGCGTCCGCGTAGCCCAGCCTGTCCATCAGGTTCTTGTGGAAGTTCTCGTCTCGGGCGCCCATGCCGCCCAGGTAGAAGCCCATGCTCATCTTGACGGGCATCAGGGCCTGCTTCACGTCGTCGTGGATGTTGCAGGTGACCGTGGCGGCGATCTCGAAGTCGTCGGCGCGGTCCTTGATCGCCTCCTCGAAGATGTCGAACTTGAAGGGCGATACGAAGAGCGGCAGCCAGCCGTCGCAGATCTCCGCCGAGAGCGCGACGTTCTTCGGCCCCTCGGCGCCGAGGTAGAGCGGTACGTGCTTGCGCAGCGGGTGGGTGATGCTCTTCAGGGGCTTGCCCTTGCCCGTCCCGCCCTGGAAGGGGAGCTGGTAGTGGCGACCCTGCAGGCTCACCGGTTCTTCCCGCGCCAGCACCTTGCGGAAGATCTCCACCCACTCGCGGGTGCGCTCCAGGGGCCGCGGGAAGGGTTGGCCGTACCAGCCCTCCACCACCTGCGGACCCGAGACGCCGATGCCCAGGATCAGCCGTCCGCCCGAGAGGTGATCGAGGGTGAGCGCGGTCATCGCCGCGGCGGTCGGGGTGCGGGCGGAGAGCTGGAGCACGGCCGTTCCCAGCTTGATACGGGAGGTGTGTGCGCCCACCCAGGCGAGCGGGGTGATGGCGTCCGATCCGTAGGCCTCCGCGGTCCACACCGAGTCGAAGCCCAGGCCTTCCACCTGCTGGGCGAGCTCTACGAAGCCGGGGCTGGGCTGGGCCCCCCAGTATCCGAGCTGTAGGCCGAGCTTCATGGGGGGACTCCTGTCGGGGTGGAACGTGTTCTAGGCGCCACGCTAGTCGATTCTGCGCGCCTGCGCGCCCCGTCCGCCGGCAGCGAGCCGGCAGCTCGCCCACCAACGACCCGTTCTGGCAGCGCTCATCCCTTCGTGACCGAGATCACGCGGATGCGCAAGCCGCCTGCGTTTCCTCAATTTGGGGGGAGATCCCACCGATAGGGAGCCTGTGCCGCTGGTTGGTCCGGCGGTTGGGAAGAACACGGAGGACGGACGGAAGAAACGCCATGTCGAGAGCCATCTGCATCGCGGCCAGCCTGGCGCTCCTGCTAGGAGGCGAGGCCGGGGCCTTCAACCTCACCTGGGGTGACGTCGAGGTGAAACAACTGGGCGCCTACGGCTTCACGTCGGGCAACCCTGTCCTCTCCTTCGACAGCGGCAACACCAACGAGATGGTCGAGATGTTCGGTTACCTGGGTACTGCCAGTGGCGTCATCCAGATCGATCAGAGCAGCTTCAACGTCCTGAGCGCTCCATCGGCGGTCGACAACGTCGTGACGTCCCAGGTCCGGCTCAACAACAGCGGAGCCAGCTCTCTCGGCCTCAACGCCAACGACCTGACCATCGAGTACACGTTCACGCTCGTGGACGATCCCACGGTCTGGGACAGCGACCAGTTCCTGTGGGACGTCACGATCAACAACCTGACCGGGACCGACATGAACCTGGTCTTCTACAGCTACCTGAATCTCCAGCTCGACGGCGACAGCGCAGACGACCTGGCAGATGCGAGCCCTCTGCGCATCCTCGTGAGCGATCCCGATTCGGGCAAGCTCTTCAACTGGAAAGCCTCGAACGCCGGCGCGGACCACTTCCAGGTGCAGGCCTTCTCGAGCGTGAGAGACCTGCTCGACACCATGACCACGGCCCAGGACCTCCCCGACGCGGTGGCCTTCTCCGGGGACTTCGCCGCGGCCCTGCAGTACGACATCGTGGTTCCCGCAAACAGCTCGTTCACGCTGTTCGGCATGCCGCTCACGATCGTCCCCGAGCCCTCGGTCGCGCTCCTGACCATG
>JAPUKG010000098.1 GCA_027295775.1 Pseudomonadota bacterium | reverse complement strand
CGCTCACCCTCGAGGCTCTCGCCAAGAAGTGCGGGACCGCGCCGGGCCTCGAGCGGCCCGACCCGGCCACCGTGATCGGGGTGGTGACCTCGTTCTTCAAGACGACGCCCGCAGCCCTGGCGTCGCGCTCGCGCCGGCGCGACGTGTTGGTGCCGCGCCAGCTCGCCATGTACCTGTGCCGCCGCTACACGGACGCGTCGATGGCCGAGATCGGACGCGCGCTCGGTCGCGACCACCCAGCGGTGCGCAACGCCGTGGACCGCATCGAGCGCGCGATGCTCGAGCGGGCGCCGCTCCGCTACCAGGTCGAGGCGCTGAGCCAGCGGCTCGACCAGATCCTGGACGGGGGGCGCGGGGACTCTCAGTAGGAGGAGGGAACGGCCGCAACGCGCCTGCGGGGGGGCACCCGAAAGCGCGCCGGCCCCGAGAGCTCCCCGTGCCGCCCCGGCTCCAGCGAGGGCGGATCGAGCGCCGGGTCGTCGAAGCGGCGTACCACCCCGTAGGTGGTCGTGCGCTCGACCGGCACGCGGCCGACCTCGCGGATCATGCGGCGGAAGTCCTCGGGGGGCGTGTTCTCTCCGAACTGGGAGCCCGACTCGCGGCTGATCGACTCCTCCATCAGCGTGCCGCCGAAGTCGTTGGCGCCGGAGACGAGTCCCATCTGCCCGAGCTTGGGCCCCATCTTCACCCACGAGATCTGGATGTTCCGGATCCACGGGCGCAGGAAGAGCCTGGCGACCGCGAGGATGCGCAGGTCCTCCGCCATCGACGGCCCGGGCCGCGAGCCCATGAAGTTGTAGAGCATGTTCTTCTCGTGGATGAAGCCCAGGGGGACGAACTCGGTGAACCCGCCCGTGTCCTTCTGGATGTCGCGCAGCAGAAGGAGATGGTTCGCCACGTGGTGCGGGGACTCGATGTGGCCGTACATGAGCGTCGACGACGAGCGCAGCCCCACCGAGTGGGCAGCGCGCACGATCTCCACCCAGCGGTCCCGCTTGAGCTTGCGCGGCGAGAGGATGTTCCGGACCTCGTCGTCGAGGATCTCGGCGGCGGTGCCCGGCATCGTCCCCAGACCGGCGTCGATCAGCCAGCGCAGGTACTCCGTGAGCGGCATCCCGCTCTTCTCGTGACCGAAGTCGATCTCCTCCGGGGAGAAGGCGTGGATGTGGAGGTCGGGGAACTCGCCCTTGATGGCGGTCAGGATCTCCCGGTAATGGGTGTGGTCCTTGCGCGGGTCGATGCCGCCCTGGATGCACACCTCGCTGGCCCCGCGGGCGATTGCCACGCGGCACTTGTCGAGGATCGTCTCCATCGAGTGGTCGTAGGCGTCCTCGTCGTCCCGGTGCCGGGCGAAGCCGCAGAAGGAGCAGCCCACGTAGCAGACGTTGGTGAAGTTGAGGTTCCGGCACACCACGTAGGTGACGTCGTCACCCACGTCCTCCTGCCGGGCCACGTCTCCGGCGCGCAGCAGGGCGTGCAGGTCGGGTCCGTCCGCCCCCAGCAGCAGCACCGCGTCCTCGGTGCCAAGCTCGGCTCCGGACAGGGTCCCGTCGAGAATCCGCGCGACGGGCGGGCTTACATCTCGGTAAAGGCGTTCGAGCATGACGCAGATTCCTCCATGGACTGGTGCTGGGTCTGCCGAGCGAAGCCCTCGTCGTTAGCAAAGCGCGGCAGGGCGGCCCGCAGCTGCGGGTCGAAGAAATCGGGACGCTCGAGGATGTACTCCGGGTACACCGGCAGCCGCTCGAGCAGTCGCTGGCCGGCGGCCTCGGTCCGCTCCCGGAGCAGTGCGAGCGCGGGCCAGGGAGCCTCGGGATTGATGAAGTCGATGGTGACGGGCGAGACCCCGCCCCAGTCGTTGAGCCCGGAGCGGGCCAGCATCTCCAGGACCGCGGGCGCCAGGTTCGGCGGCGCCTGCAGGTTCATGTCCGGGCCGAGGATCAGCCGCGCCAGCGCCACCCAGCCCACCACCTCGTCGTCGTCCAGCGGCGAGACCGCCCACATCTTCGTCGAGGGCTTGGGGTGGAAGGGCTGGACGATCACCTCCTGGATGTGGCCGTGCCGGTCGTGCAGGTCGCGGATGGCGAGGAGCGAGTCGACCCGCTCCTCGGCGTTCTCCCCGATCCCGATCAGGATGCCGCTGGTGAACGGAATCGCCAGCTCGCCGGCTTCCTCGTGCATGCGCAGGCGAACCGCCGGATCCTTGTCGGGCGCGTGGAAGTGCGGCATGCCGCGGCCGCGCAGGCGCTGGCTGGTGGTCTCGAGCATGAGACCCATCGACGCGTTCCAGGGCCGGAGCCGCGCCATGTCCTCCTGGGACAGGATGCCCGCGTTCGTGTGCGGGAGCATGCCGCCCTCGAACGCCACCCGGCACGCCTCCACCAGGTGATCGACGGTGGTGGCCCAGCCCTGCGCGGCGAGCCAGTCGCGATGAGAGCGGTACGCGACCTCGGGCTTGTCGCCCAGGCAGAACAGCGCCTCGATGCAGCCTGTGGCGACGCCGCCCCGCACCAGCTCGTCCACCTCGCCCAGGGTGTAGGTCTTGGCATCGGGCGAGTCGGGCTGCTTGGCGAAGGTGCAGTACGTGCAGCGGTCGCGGCACAGGTTGGTCAGCGGGATGAAGATGTTGCGAGAGACGCTGACCACGTCGCCCTTGCCCCGGCGCTTGCTCTCGAAGGCGCCCTCGAGGAGCACCTCGAGAACGCGCGGGTCGCGGAGGCTCTCGCCCAGGCGCTCGGCCTCTTCGCGCGAGAGCCGGCCGGCGTCCACCGCGCCGGTGACCAGCGAGTTCGCGTCACCCGGGAGGAGGGGCGCGTCGGGGGCAGGGAGGCTCAACGGGGATTGACCTCCAGGGGTGTGTGGGCGCGTAGGTCCGAGAACGGAGTCCAAAGCCTACTGCGGCGTGCCCCGGGCGGCAAAACGCACCGGAATCTTGCGGGAATCGGGGCGGGAATCGTGTCTTCGCGGTCTCCTGGGCGACACCACCCCCGGGGCCACTCCCCCTTCAAGGGGACCTGCAAACGAGCCGAAGAGCGGCAGGGGCGGGGCGCAAGGCCCCAGCCCTGCGAGCGAAAGACCAGCCCCAGCCCAGCCCAGCCCGAATGGAAACCCGGCACGCGTGAAGGCCCGAGCAATGAAGCTGCCCGCAAGGATGCGGATCCCGAACTGGCGCGCCTTCCGCTGGAAGAACCCGTTCACCAGCCTGCCCGCGCGGATCAGCTTCCTGGTGTTCCTGGCCACGCTCTTCACCTCGCTCGCCATCACAGCCATCTCGGTCAACTCGATCGACACGTTCCTCCGCGGCAAGATCGACCAGAAATTTCCGCAGCTCCTGGCCAGCTCCGTCGAGCGACTCGAGCTCTGGTACGACCAGCGGGAGCTCGAGATCGGCGTGTTCGCCAACAGCAGGATCCTGCGCGACAACATCGGGCGCCTGCAGCCGGGCGCCTCGTCCCCCCGTGCCAGGCGTGCGCGCGACGAGGTCGCGCAGTACCTGGCCTACGTGCTGGAGAGCTTCCCCCAGTACGGAGCGCTCTTCATCCTCGACGCCAAGGGCGAGACGCTGCTGTGGGTCGGCGAGGAGACCCCCTTGCCGCAGGACATGCTCAAGGCGGCGGTCGACTCGAAACGGCTCGCACTGAGCGACATGGTGAGCCTGGGCGGAGTGCGGATCCAGCTTGCGTCGGCGCCCCTGGAGCAGACGTCGGGACGCGACACCGGCAGCCTCCACGCGCTGCTCCATCTGGACTCCCTGGACGAGCTTCATCACGGCAAGGACCTCGGTCCCTTGGGCGAGACCTTCCTGGTCGGAGCGGATGGGCGCTATCTGAGCAAGACCGCCCGGCGCTCCCCCGGCCAGAGCTTCGCGCGCCCGCTCCCGGCCGAGGGCGAGGTGCCGGTGGTCACCGACTACGAGAACGAGGCCGGCGACCGCGTCGTGGGGAGCGCCGTCCACTATCCGCGCTTCGGCTGGACCGTGGTCGTCGAGGAGCCGTACGCCGAGGCGTTTGCGCCAGTGGTCTCCAGCATCCGGCGCATCCTGGGCATCAACCTGGCCATCGTGGCGGTCTTCGGTTTCGCTGCGTTCCGCATCGCGGTCTCGATCGTAAAGCCGGTGGAGGCGTTGTCCGTGGCGGTCCGCCGCACCTCCGAGGGGGAGAAGAATGTCGTCATCCCCGAGAGTCGGACCAGCGACGAGGTGGGCGTACTCACGCGCGCCTTCAACGAGATGACCCGCCGGCTGGCCAGCAACGCCCGAGAACTCGAGGCCCAGAACGAAGAGCTCCAGCGGGTGAACGAGATCCTGGAGCAGCTCTCCATCACGGACGGCCTGACCAAGCTCCACAACCACCGCTTCTTCCAGGACCACCTCGCGAAGGAGGTGAAGCGGGTGGAGCGGAGCGGAGAGCCGCTGTCCCTGATCCTCGCGGACATCGATCACTTCAAGCGCTGGAACGACCGGCTGGGACACGCCATGGGGGACGAGATCCTGCGCAAGGTCGCCGAAGTCATGAACGGGCTGATCCGTGAGACCGACCTGCTGGCCCGCTACGGCGGGGAGGAGTTTGCGCTGCTGGCGGCGAGCACGGACCTGAACGACGCGGTGCAGCTGGCGGAGAAGATCCGCGAGGCGATCTCCGAGACCCAGTTCTTCCTCGGCCCGCCCAGCGAGGCGGAGCCGGTGACGATCTCGTTCGGCGTCTCTGTCTACCGCGGCGACCAGAAGGCCTTCTTCAACGACGCGGACCGCGCGCTCTACGCGGCCAAGTCGGCGGGGCGCGACTGCGTGATGACGAGCGCCGAGACCGGGCGGGGCTAGCGGGCGGGCGAGGCGGGAGAGCTCGAGTCCACCAGGTCGGCGTGAACCCAGCCGACCGGACCCGAAGGGGTCCGCACCAACATCCAGCCATTGCGGCGGCGCTCGGGGAACACGGGCGTGCCCGCGGTCAGGACCGTGAGCACCGGATCGTCGGTGGACGGCCCGGCCCGCAGGTTGACGTGGCGGCCGCGGATGAAGCGGGCGCCCAGTGTGGCGGCGACCTGCTGGGCCTCCCCCTGGAGGTGGTCCGCGATGCGTTGAGCGCGGTAGACGAAGAAGAGGGCTGCACCGAAGTGGCCCTGCTGGATCAGTCGGTCGCCCTCCCCGAGCTTCGCCTTGGCCTCGGCAATTTCCGCCCTGCGCCAGGGCGCCTCTCGCGCCGCCCGCTCCACCTGGATCTGGACCTCGGCCAGCGAGGAGACCGCGTCCGCCCGGCCGTGGGTGCCGAGGAGCCCCGATTCCGCGGCCACCAGCGCCTCCTCGGCCTGGCGCAGGTCCGCGCGCAGGCGCTCCACCTCCTGCTCCAGGCGCCGGGCCCGCTGGCTCTCCGCCCGCCGATAGATGTCGGGACCGATCGAGGGCTCCCAGGGCGACCGGAGACCGACCCACTGGCAGCCCGGCAGCAACACGAGCGCAACGACCGCGGCAAATCCGCGGATTCGCGAGCTTCCTGAGCGCGATGCCATGGGGGGCCGACTCCCGTGGGGGCGGCCTCTGTGAAGTGGGCCGCGACGGGTCCTCTATCGACCGACCCAGGAGGCTCTTGAGCGCGGCGAGCGAAGGCGGGCCCCCGCCGGGTTAGTCCTCGCGGCGCCGCGTGATGCGCACGCCGGCGTGCTCGAGGACTCCGGCGATGGGGCTGGGTTTGCGGACCGTCACGGTCACCCAGTCCGCGTGGAACTTGGCGAGCACGGCGTCGACGATCCGCGCGGCCAGGGCCTCCACGAGCTTGTGCTCCTGGTTGGTGGCAACGTCCTCCACCACCTCGAAGATCCGCTTGTAATGCAGGGTGTGGCGGATCTGGTCGCTGCGGCCGGCGGCTCCGAGATCGGTGCCCACCTCGAGGTCCAGCAGCACGGGGCGGCGCATGCGCCGCTCCGCCGCCGTCACGCCGAGCGCAGCGGGAACCTGGATGCCCTCCAGCAGAATCGCGTCCGCCATGGCCGTAGGGTATCTCCGCTAACGCCCGGATCCCAGGGCCTCTTCGAGGCTCTGGATCAAGAAGGGGCGCATGCGGGCAGCGGGGACAATGGCCTCGAGGGAGCCCACCCGCTGCGCTCGCTCCACGGTGTGGATGCGGTCGAACTCGGAGGCCAGCTCGGTCTGCTTCTCGAGAGTGACCTCCTTCAGCAGCGACTCGTCCGCCCCGCGCTGGACGCGCGGATCCGCGAGCGTCCGGGCCCGCACCTCGCGGGAGAAGACCCCCGCCGCCGCCGGACCGCCGCCGATCACCGACGCGTACGAGCCCTCGAGCGCCGACGCCGACAGCGAGTCGTTGAGCTCGTGGGAGAAGACCACGTAGGCGCCCCCGTGGTAGCGCGACACCACCAGGAAGAGGAGCGGCCCCTGGAAGTTCACCACCGCCGTCGCGATCTCGGCCCCGTACTCGAGCTGGAGCTTGCGCAGCGACTCTGGGGATCCGTCGAACCCGGACAGGTTGGCAAGGATCACTACTGGCCGATTCCCGCTGGCCGCGTTGATCGCGCGGGCGACCTTCTTCGACGAGAGCGGGAAGAGGGTGCCCCCGGTCCAGGTCTCCGGTCCGTCCGACGGCCGGTAGCCCTCGCGAGTGAGCGCGTGGCTCTCGATCCCGATCAACACCACCGGGAATCCACCCAGGTGGGCGTCCCAGACGATCGCCGTCTCGGCGCCGACCATCGGACGCCAGCGCTCCAGGTGCCCGCCGTCGCAGTCGATCAGCGCGGACATCACCGTCCGCATGGCGAACGGGTGTTTGCGCCCCGGGTTGGTCTCGTCGTCGAAGATCTCGCCCACGGTGGCGAAGCCGAAGGCCTGGTCCTCCGGGATCTCGCTGTCACACACCGAGCGGTCGGGCGGATCCTGGCTCGGCAGGCGCCGCGGCGAGCTCTCGCCGGGCACGACGTAGGTGTACCGGTAGTGGTCGTAGAGCATCGCGTACGCCTCGGGCAGGCTGCTGGCGTAGTACTGGGCCTGGCCGTTCGGGCCCATGACGCGCTCGAACCCGCCGATCGCCTCCTCGTCCTCGGCGGAGACAGCCCCCGACGCCTCGAGCGCAGACCGGCCGGTCAGCACCATGGACGCGCCCGGCGTCATGATGAGCACGCCCCGGGTGTGCATCAGCATGGTGGCCAGCGCGTCGAAGTAGGTCTGGGCGCCCACGTTCACGCCCTGCAGGACCACGTGGATGACGCCGCCCCGCTGGGTGAAGGTGACGATGCGCCGCACCACGCGCGCCGTCGCGTCCAGGTTCTCGGTGCCGCTGTCCATGGCGATGCGCGCGCCGCTCGACACGGGAAGCCACTCGACGGGCAGCCCCAGGGATTCGGCCAGATCGATGGCCGCCACCAGCCGATCGCACTCGGGGGCCGCCAGCGCCCCCATGCCCATGGTGGGGTCCGAGAGCACGAGGACCCGGCGCATGCCCTCGGGCACCTTCGCCGTGGGCGTCGAGATGACGCCGAAGACCAGCGCCGCCTGGTTCTGGCCGGGCGGCCGGCCCGCGACCCGGATCGCGCGCGGCTCCGCCGAATCGGGGTCGAGATCGTACTCCTCGAAGCCGCCGGGCGGGAGCGGGTCGACGGCGCTCTCCCCGTCGGACAGCGCCTGCTCGCCAGCCGTGAGCAGGCGGATGATCTCGTACGGGTAGACCAGCCGCCGGCGGCGGGCCTCCACCACCCGGCGCTCGTAGTCCTGGGCCGGCTGCAGGGGATCGCGGTGTACCGCGCGCCAGGAGAGCTCCATGCGGTGGCCGGTGGGATCGGCGATCACGATCTCGACCGTGCGCGCGGGCTCGTTCGGCGACTCCCGATCCAGCACCTTCAGGCGGACGATCACCTTCTCGAGACCGAGGTGGCGGGTCAGCGGCGCCAGTCGGCGCGACAGATCCAGCGCGGTCGCCGCGTCCAGATAGATCTCGGGCGAGACGAAGAGCGCCAGCCGGTTCCACTGCAGGCGCCGTCGGGGATCGCGGCGCTGGAGGATCGTGCGCAGGCTGCGGGTCGCCTGGTAGAAGGAGCGCTCGAAGGCGGGCAGGTGGGCCGCGGCCTCGCGACCCGCCAGTGGCGAAGCGCCCCGCACGTCCGCCAGCACGAAGACTCGCTCGTCTCCGGGTACCTCGCGGCTCTGGCCGTAGAAGCTGTAGATCCCGTCCTCGCTGGGCAGACGCTCGAGCTCGAAGGCCTCGAGCCGGCGGAGGTCGATGCGGTCGGCGATCTCCGGATGCAGGTCGAGACAGTCGAGCCGGCGCGCGCCTCCGCCCGCCTCGAAGCAGCAGTGGACCCACTCGCCCTCGTCGGCGCCGTCGCCGCCGGCCATGGAGAGCGTCAGGCGCGCGGGCAGCGGCCGCCCGGCCAGGGCGCGTTCGAGGCGCCTCGCCGTCTGTCGGGTGTCGCCGGCTCCGTCGGTGAGGAACAGCTCGAGCGCGTGCACACCGCCCCGGATCCTCTCCGCCGCCTGGCACAGCCGGCCGGCCACGGCGAGCAGGTCGTCGCCCCCGGCGGCGGCGGCGAGCACGGCGCCGAGCTCCGGGTACTCGGCGCAGTGGATGTGGCTGCCCTCGAGCTCGTGGGAGATGTGGCCCGTCGGAACCTGGGGCGCGTAGAGGCGCTGCACGTGGGCGGCCACCGCGATCTCGGTGCGCCGATCGTCCCGCGCTCCGAGCCAGCGACCGATGCGATGGAACACGCGGCGCGGAAGCGCCGCCAGCTCGACCAGCGCCCCGGCGGGCGGCGGGGTGGGCTCCCGCTCGGCCGCCGCCATCCAGCTCTGGACGCCGGACGAGGTTTGCTCCGCATCGCGGTCGAGCCTGGGCTGCTCGAAGATGACATAGCGCGCCTCGATGGCCGCGTCGGCGAGGTCGTGGGGAACGAGGCCGCGCATGCCGGCGATCTGTCGCAGTGCGCCGGCCAACGTGGCGTCTGCGGACAGGTCGACGCCGCGCCCGGCGAGCGCCGTCACCCGGCGGATCACGCCCAGCACCAGTCTGCTCCGGAGCTCCGGCTCGAGCTGAGAAGCCAGCAGCCGCAGCACGGCCCGCTCGAGCGCGTCGCCCGGCTCGAGCGAAGACGCCCCGTAGTGGGACAGGGCCCGGCCAACCAGGTCGAGGAACTCCTCGGCGATCCCCGAGCCCGCTGCGTGAAGCCGGCGCACGTACATGCGGAAGCGCGCGTTGTTCGAGGGACCCAGCTCCCCCGAGACCGACGCCCGGGGCGCGCGAATGAAGAGCTGCCCGATGTCGGCGAAGGTGGCGAGCTCGAAGCGGATCTCGGCGAGCTGCCGCTGGAACTCGTCGGAGAGACCCTCGGGCAGGGGCTCCTCCAGGAAGGCCACCAGCCGCTCGCCCCGCGACGGGTTGGCGTCGTAGCCGAGCAGCACCCGGCGGATCTCCTCGCGGACCGTGTCGATGGCGTCCCGCCGCGCAGCGGGGGGCGCCGCGTCCGCGGCCGCGAGATCGGGAACGGCCAGGGGATCTCCGGCTTCGGGCCGGAACAGCAGCGCGAGCGGATCGCGCGCCACGGGCAGGGCGAGCCGCGCCGTCTCGGCCCCCTCCCCGTGCGGGTCGCCCATGGAGTCGATCACCAGCAGCACCTCGCCCGCGGCGACCTGCTGGCCCGACTGGACACAGACCTCGGTCACGACCCCGGACACCGGAGCCTGGAAGGCGATCTCGGTCTTCATGGCCTCGAGCAGACCGAGGGCCTGTCCGGCCTCGACCCGATCTCCCGGCCGCACGTGCACCGCCACCACCATGGCCGGCGTGCCCGCGCGGACCTTGCCCGCGCTCTGCCAGCCGAACCGGTACGGGTGCCCGTCCACCTCGACGCGCAGCCCCAGGTCGCCGGCGTCGTAGAGGATGCGGCGCGCGCGCCCGTCGATGCGCAGGCGTGCCGCATGCTTGCCCTCTTCGCGCATCGACGCCGCCACCGCCTGGCCTTCCAGGTGGACGCGGTAACGCCACGAGCCGATCGCGTACACCTCGAGCCGGTAGCTCTCGCCACCCCGGGAGAGGTCGATCTGCTGGCCCCGGGAGGGGGGGATCCGGTCCGCCGAGATCCGGCTCGTGTCGATGTAGAAGTTGATGCGCGCCGCAGCCCGGGTGCGCTGGTACGCGAGGATGGCGGCGGCCACGAGGGCATCGCCCACGCCTTCGTCCACCTTGAAGGGGCGGAGCTCCTGGCGCTCCGCTTCGTATCGGCCCAGCCAGCCGGTGTCGACCGCGCCCGCACGCAGGTCGTCGCTCTCCAGGAGCTCGAGCAGGTAGCCCTTGTTGGTCGCCCCGCCCTCGATCACCAGCTCGAAGTCGCGCAGCGCGCAGACCAGCCGCGCGCGCGCTTCGTCGCGGGTCTCGCCGGTGGCGATCACCTTGGCCACCAGGGAGTCGAAGTCGGGGGGAACCACGCTGCCCTCGCTCACCCCGGAGTCCACGCGCACTCGCGCGCCCAGTGGCGCTTCGAAGCGGACGATCCGACCGGGGGCTGGCAGGAAGCCCTGATCCGGATCCTCGGCGCACACGCGCGCCTCGATGGCGACCCCGCGCTCGACGAGTGGTGCGGCCGGCAGGGGCTCGCCGCGGGCGATCTGGATCTGAAGCTGCACCAGGTCGAGGCCGGTGATCTCCTCGGTGATGCCGTGCTCCACCTGGAGCCGAGGATTCACCTCGAGGAACTGGAAGCCTTCCTCGCCGACCAGGAACTCGACGGTGCCGACGCCTTCGTACCCCGCCTCGCGCCCAATGCGGACCGCGGCGCTCTCCATGGCCTCGCGTATGGCGCCGGGGAGATCGGCAGGAGGCGCCTCCTCCAGAAGCTTCTGGTGCCGTCGCTGCACCGAGCAGTCGCGGCAGCCGAGGGAACGCACCTCCCCAGCCGCGTCCGCCGCAATCTGCACCTCGACGTGGCGGCTGCCGGTCACGTACTTCTCGACGAAGAGGCGCCCGTCGCCGAAAGCCGCCTTGGCCTCGGAGCTCGCCGAGCGGAAGGCCGGCGCCACTCCGGCGACCTCCTCCACCAGGCGGATGCCGCGCCCACCACCTCCCGCCGCCGCCTTCAGGATGACGGGGAAGCCGATCTCGCGGGCGTGCCGCTCGGCCTCGGCCTCGTCGTCCAGCGCGCATCCGCTCCACGGCGGGACGGGAACGCCGGCTCGCTCGGCGAGCCGCTTGGCCAGGATCTTGTCTCCCACGGCGCGCATGGCCTCGGGTCCGGGTCCGAGGAAGCGGATGCCCCGCTCCTGGAGCCTCTCCACGAAGACCGGGTCCTCCGCCAGGAAGCCCCAGCCCGGCCAGACCGCCTCGGCGCTGGCCCGGCCGAGCGCCTCGATCACGCCCTCCCGGTCCAGGTAGGCTACCGCTCCGCTTCCGCCCACCGGCGCTCGCAGCGCCACGGCCTCATCGGCGTGGCGGACGAACGGGGCGTCGCGGTCGGCCTCGGTGTAGAGGGCGATCACCGTAAGGCGCTCGCCCTGGGCGCGCAGCGCCTTTACCGCGCGCACGCAGCGCATCGCCGCCTCTCCGCGGTTGACGATGACGAGGCGTTCGAAGTGACGACCGCTCACGCCGCGCTCGCTTGCCGGCAAGGGCGCGGAAGCGCCGCGAAGGCGACCCAGCCCCCGTGATGAGAGAGGGAGAGATCGAGGGACGCCGGGGCACCGCGCAGCCAGAGGACGGGGATGCGGTCGGCGCGCCCGACCTCGAGCTCGCCGGCCGCCGCCCGAAGTCGCGGCGCCAGCACGCGGATCGCGAGCTCGCGCGCGCTCCTGCTCGGATCGCCGGCGCGCACCGGCCCCCACGCCCAGACCACGGCAGCGGGGTCGGCGCCCGGCGAGATGGCGTGCACATGGATCCGTGAAGCCGTCTCGGTCAGCCAGAGGCGGTAGACCGTGCCCGTACGACCGGTTCGCGCGACGCCCGATCCGCGCTGGTCGAGCTCGACGGCGAAGCGCGACGGGGCGAAGACGGTGCGCGCATCGAGCTTGCGCGCGACCTTGTAGGCGGCCTCCTTCCCGGCCCAGAGGCGCCAGCGTTGCCGCGCCGGATCCGTGTGCGCGCGGATGCTCGCGCGCTCCGCGTCCGTGAACACCCGGAGGTCGAAGCGGGCAGAGAACGTCCGCGAGTCGGCATCGCGATCGGCGAGATCGACCAGATCATTGCCGACCATCGAGATGTCTCCTCTCCATTCTCTCATTGCGAAGCACCGAGATATCTCCTCTCCATTCGCTGGAGCTGACCCACGACCTGACGGGCGAGATCTCGGGAGCGGCGTACGCCCCGGTGGTGGGACTTGGGCTCGATGCACTCGACCGAGACGTGAAAGCGATCACCGCGAGCCGGGAGGTTCGACCAGGTCTCCTGCTTCTCGCCGCGCAGGTAGACGCAGAGCACTCGGCAGCCCGGCGCGGCGGCGATGATGCGCCCCACTCCCCAGGCGGCGGAGTCCACCTCCACGCGGCCGCTGCGGCTCCGTCCGCCTTCGGGAAAGAGCAGCGCCGTCTCGCCCCGGGCCAGCAGGTGGCCGACCCGCTTCAGGACCCCGGCGACGTCCTCGCGCCGGCCGCCGCGCTCGATGGGGATGCACTTCAGCAGGTAGGTCGCGATCCGGGTCCACAGCGTGGCGGCGAAGTTGCGCGCTTCGGGAATGTTCCACGGGAGCTCGCGGAAGCGCACCACGTGCGCCGCCGGACCCGCCAGCGCCCAGGCGACCAGCATCGAGTCGACCAAGGTCAGGTGGTTGGCGCAGACGAGGAGGGGCGCGGAAGACTCCTCCCAAACCCGGCGGTAGAGCGCGCGGCTCGCGCGCACGCCCTCGATGGCGTAGCCGCGGCCGTAGCGCAGCCACAGCGCACCGAGCGGAACCCAAACCGGTGCCGTCAGGCGCGCGAGCGCGCCCTGCAGCGCGTGCCTACGCGCCGCTCGGCCACGGCCGGCATCGGTCGAATCGACCATCGGCAACCCCGGAGAAGGTTCGGGGGCCTAGCCCTTCTTGGAGAGGATGAGCCGGACCGCGTCGCCGACCGTGTTGACGGTGTCCACGTCCTCGTCGGCGATCTCGATATCGAAGTCGTCCTCGAAGGCGATGACCACGTCGACCAGACGCGCCGAGTTGACCTTCAGGTCCTCCAGGATGTTCGTGTCCATCCCCACGGACTCGAGGGCATCCGGGTTCTTTGCCCAGGGCGTGAGAATCTTCACCACCCGCTCCATCACCTCAGACTGTTCCACAACCTTCTCCCTTCTTACGGATTCCTAGCCTTCCCAGCGTCGGAATACCAGACACGAGTTCACGTCTCCGAATCCGAATCCCGCCTTGATCAGCAGGCGGAGATCGGCGTCTCGGCCCTCGTGCGGAATCGAGGCGCCGTAGTCGGCGATCTCCGGGTGGACGTCCTCGCAGTTGATCGAGGGGTGCAGGAAGCCCTCCTGCACCATCAGCACCGACGCCACCGACTCGATGGCCCCCGCGGCGCCCAGCGTGTGCCCGATCAGGGACTTGGTGGCCACCAGCGGCGGGAGGTTCTCCGGTGTGCGCTCGAGGGCCGCGGCCCAGGACGCCACCTCCGACGGATCGGCGCCCGTGGCGGTGAGGTGTCCGTTGATCGCGTCGATCTCGGCGGGGTCCACACCGGAGGCGTCCAGCGCCGCGCGGACGCAGCGCCGCACCCCCTCCGGGTTGGGCGCCGTCATGCTGCCGCCGCCGCGGTGCCCCCCGCAGTTGACGGCGAAGCCCAGGAGCTCGGCCCGGATGCGCGCGCCGCGGGCCTGGGCGCTCTCGAGACTCTCCAGCAAGAGCACTCCCGCTCCCGCGCCGGGCACGAAGCCGCCAGCCGTGGCGCTCATCG
Source organism: Pseudomonadota bacterium (assembly GCA_027295775.1). Lineage (GTDB taxonomy): Bacteria > Myxococcota_A > UBA9160 > UBA9160 > UBA4427 > JAPUKG01. The sequence goes on along the minus strand of JAPUKG010000098.1, from coordinate 10,226 downwards.
GCCGCGAGGCCTTCTCGGGCTCGTCGTTGAAATCGCGGCACAGGACGCGCATGGAGTCGAAGCCGGCCCAGATGTAGTGGCTGGCGGCCTCGGCGCCGCCGCACAGCATACGCTCGGCCAGGCCCCGCTGGATTCGCTCGGCGCCGAGGGTGATGGCCTCCGTGCCGGTGCTGCACGCGCTCGAGTTGGTGGTGACCTGGTTGCCGAGAGCGAGCTGGCCCGAGATCCGCGCGGAAACGCCGCTGGCCATCACCATCTCCACCGCCGTGGAGCCCAGGCGCCGGACCTTGCCGGCGTCGGTGAGGGGGACGACCTTGGCCGCGATGGTGTCCATGCCGCCGATGCCGGTGCCCAGGATCGTGCCGCTGTCCCAGTCGACCCGGTCGTCCTCGCGAGCGGGACGTTCGAGCCCGGCGTCGGTCCACGCCTCCACCGAGGCCAGGCTGGCGTAGCGGTGGCTCATGTTCATGGTGAGGAGCTCGTCCTCCTCGAAGCTCGACTCTGCCAGCTCGTCGACTCCCTGGGGAACGCCGCCCACGCGGCAGCCGAAGCCCTGCTCGGCCATCACCTCGACGCTGCGGATGCCGGAGCGGCCCTTGCGCAGCGCCAGCTCGAAGTCGCGCACGCCGTTGGCATTGGGCGCCACCACGCCCAGTCCCGTGACCACGACCCGTCTCGTCTGGGGCGGCGTCATCGCGGAACCCCCATGCCGGAGAGCACACCGGAAGAAACGACGGTTCCGTCCTCGAGCTTCATCTCCACCTCGGCGCGGAGCTTGCGGCGGCGGAAAAAGAGCTTCCGGCCCGTGGTCACGACGCGCTGGCCGGGAAGGACCAGACCGCCGAACTCGATGTTGGCGTCGGTGAAGACCGTGATCACCTTGCCCACCTCCTCGGGACCGGACTCCCGGGCCAGCAGGTGGATGCCCAGGGCCACCACGCCGGCCTGGGCCATGGCCTCGATGAGCAGCACCCCCGGCGTGATCGGGTGCCCCGGGAAGTGACCGCGGTAGAAGTCGGCGTCCTCGGGAAACCGGTAGGACGCCACGATGTGATCGTCCCCGAGCTCCACGATCTCGTCGATGAAGCGGAAGGGCTCGCGGTGCGGCACCAGCGCCAGGACCTGTTCGGGGGTGAGGCCTTCAGCCACCGGTCCGGTCTCCGTTGTCGAGGACGACGTCAGCCACCGTACATGCCTCCGTTGACGTGCAGGACGCTGCCGTTCACGTAGCTGGCGCGGGTGGCCAGAAACGCGACCACGTCCGCGACCTCGTCCGGGCTTCCCATGCGGCCCTGGGGCACGCGCTCCAGAATCCGGTCGCGCACCTCGTCCGGCAGCTCCGCCGACATGTCCGTGTCGATCAGACCGGGAGCCACCGAATTCACCAGGATGTCGCGGCCGGCGAGCTCCTGGGCGAGCGACTTGGTGAAGGCATCGAGACCCGCCTTGGCCATGGTGTACGGGATCTGGCCGGGGTTCCCCGTGTGGCCGACGACGCTCGACAAGTTGATGATGCGGCCCCGACCCCGACGCAGCATGAAGCGGCGCAGCACGAGCTTGGTCAGGTACCAGGTCCCCCGGGCCAGCTGGGCCACGGCGTCGTAGTCGCCGATCTTCATGGCGAGCATGGGCGCGTTGACGTTGGCCCCCGCGTTGTTCACCAGTACGTCCACGCGCCCCGCCCGCTCCTTCAGCTGAACGATCAGCGCGTCGATCTCCTCGGGCACGGCCAGGTCGGCGCGCAGGACGAAGGCACCGTCCAGGCCGGCCGCCAGCTTCTCGGCCTTCTCGCCGCTGGAACGGTAGTGCACAGCGACGGCGAAGCCCTCGCCGGCGAGGCGGCAGCAGCACGCGGCCCCGATCCCGGTGGCGCCACCGGTCACCAGCGCTACCGGGACGTCACTCACGTTCCATCTTTCCGCCCCGCGAGCGCTCGGAGGGCAACGGGAAGTCGGGGTAGTGGATGTCGCGGAAGAGTCCGACGCGCGCTTTCTGGATCCGGTAGATCTCGTCGTCGTCCACCAACACGCTGGCGTTGCCGATCACCATGGCGGCGCCGGCCGCGGGGAGCTCTGCATAGCGGCGGACGTCGACCTCGAAGCGGACCACCTCGTCGCGGGGACGAATCTGGCCGAAGAACTCGACCTCGCCGCAGCCGAGCGCGCGGCCCGAGCCCACTCCGCCTCGCCAATTGCAGTAGAAGCCCAGCAGCTGCCACACCGCGTCGAGGCCGAGACAGCCCGGCTGCACCGGGTCTCCGAGGAAGTGGCACTGGAAGAACCAGTCGTCCAGGTGCACGTCGCGCTCGGCGACGATGCGGCCGCGGGGACCGTTGGCGCTGATCTCGAGGATCCGGTCGAGCATCAGCATGGGCGGCGCCGGGAGCCGCGCGTGGAAGTGCTCGGGCGGATCCTTGACCAGGCGCCCGTATGCGAACGCCAGCAGCTCCTCCTTTGCGAAGGCGCTGCGGCCGCGGAACTCGTCGTACGTCAGCACGGCTCTGCGTCTCCGGCCAGGTCGAAACGCACCAGGTAGCCGGCCCAGGTGAGACCCGAGCCCACGCCAACCACCGCCACGTCTTCGCCGGGACGCCATTTCTCCCAAGCCATGGAGAGGACCGAGGCAGCGCTGGCGGCGCCGGTGTTCCCGTACCACTCCACATTGCTGTGGTGCCGGTCTTCGGGAACCTCGCAGCGCTGGCAAACGGTCTCCAGCATGCGCAGGTTGGCCTGGTGGCCGATGAAGTGGAAGGACCGGTTCGGCTCCTCGTACTCGGCGCGCAGCCGCTGGAGGATGTCGCAGGTCTTCTTGATCGCGAACATCTGGACGGTGCGACCTTCCTGGGTGAAGTGCCCGAGCCGGGGCACCACCACCTTGTCCGCGCCCGCCGGGCTCGAGGTGACGCTCGTCGCCAGGATCTGGGCTCGCCCGGGCTCGCGGGTGGAGAGAACGGCCGCGCTGGCGGCGTCACCCCAGAGGACCGCGGCGGTGCGGTCGCCGTAGTCCACCGTCCGCGTGAGTCCTTCCGGCGTCACGACGAGGACGAACCGGGGAAGCTTGTCGGGCTGCATCATCGAGAGCAGGTGCAGTCCGACGAAGAAGCTGGTGCAGGCGGAGCTGACGTCGAAGGCCGGAACCTCGAGATCCAGCAGGCGGGCCACGTTGCAGGCCTCCGCCGGGGAGACCGTATCGGGCGCGGAGCAGCCAGCGATCACCATGCCCACGTCGCCGGCCGAGATCCCCGCCCGCTCGAGGGCCTGGCGCGCGGCCCGGGCGCCCATCTCGGCGCCGGACATGTCCGCCGCCTCGAGGGCGGCGCGCGGATCGCGGTTGCGCGTCTCGCGGATGTAGTCGAGGGGCAGCAGCGTGCGCCGGGAGCGGATGCCGACGCGCTCGAGGATCCAGGCATCGCTCGTCCCGATGTCGAGCTCCTCGAGGAAGCGGTTCGTGATCTCGTTCTCGGGGTGGCAGTGGCCCAGCCCGTGAAGATGCAGCGTCATCGATCGGCTCCCAGGCAGACGCGGAGCTGGAGCGTCATCGGGTGACACCCGAGATGTGCTCGCCCCCGTCGACACGAATCACCTCGCCGTTGATCCAGCCCGCCTCGTCGAGGGAGAGCAGGTGGATCACGTTGGCCACGTCCCGGGGTGTGGTCAGGCGGTGGAGCGGATTGCGCAGCCGGGCCTGGGCCTTCAGGTGGGCACTGCCCGGAATCGCTGCCAGCGCCGGGGTCTCGGTGACGCCCGCCTGGATGACGTTGCAGCGGATGCCGTGGGGTCCGAACTCGACGGCGATCGAGCGCGCCAGCGTCTCCAGAGACACCTTTGCAGCGGATACGGCGGCGTAGCCGCGCCAGGCTACCTCGTTTCCCTCGCTGGTGAGCCCGAAGACGCGGGCGTCGTCGGCGAAGAGCTCGCGCTGGAAGAGTCCCTGGGTCCAGCCGAGCAGACTGGTGCCCATGGAGAGGATGGTGCGGGCGAAGTCGTCCTCGTCCAGGTACGAGCGACTCGGGTACTCGGGCGCGCGCGTCAGCGGGTGCAGCCCGTCCTCGCCCTGGGCGAAGAGCTCGTCCGCCGCGCGTTCGAGCTCGGCCGGGTCGACGCCCAGGGCCGCCGCGAGCGCGGCACCCGCGGTGCGCGGCTCGGTTTTCTCCGGCGCCAGGAGCTTCAGGTTGCCGAACGCGATGGAGTGGAGGAGAACGCGCACCCGGCCGTCCGACCCGAGCAGCTCCCGCATCTCGTCGAGGATCCCAGTGCGCTTGTCGGGATCCGTGGCGTCCACGTTCCAGGTGCGGAGCTCGACGCCGGCGCCGCGGATCTTCTCGAACTCGGGCTCCACCTGGCGCAGGGCCGCGCGGCGGTCACGGTGGACGACACACAGGTTGACGCCGTGGTCGGCGAGCACGCTTGCCGTTGCGAGGCCGAAGCCACTCGAGCCGCCGAGGATCACGGCCCAGGTGCCGCTGGGAAAGTCACGAGACACGGTCTCTCCTCATTGCACGGGAGGGCGGTCGCTCTCGAACATAGGTCACTCCCTGAGGGGGAAGACCCGCTTTGTTCGCGATTCGATCTCGGAGGGAACTTCGGAAGCGAGGATTATGACTCGGAGTCATAAATTGTCAAACCCTCCTGGATCCCGACCCGGAGGGAAGGTCGATCTGCCCGAGCACCCCGACCAGATCGTCCGGGCGAACCACCCGGACCGCGACCCCGTCGGGCAGCGCCTTGTCCAGGCTCTGGAAGTAGCGGCGCTGGGTGCGCCCCTCCACGATGACGACCATTCCGCGGTCCTCCTCGGAGCGAATCAGCCGGCCGGTCATCTGCTTCAGATACAGGAGCATCTTGCCCAGGGCGTAGCGCTCGAAGGGGTCGACCCCGAAGCCGCGCAGCCGGGCCTCGCGTCGCTTGCGCAGCTCGGTCGGAACCTCGAATGGGAGCTTCTCGATCACCACGGCCTGGAGATCGGCGCCGGGAATGTCGAGGCCCTGCCAGAAGGTGCGGGCGCCCAGCAGCACGCCGCCGCCGCCGGAGCGGCAGAAGCGCTCGACCAACGCCGCCGGGTCGTCGCCGGCACGACGCGGCGCCAGGATGTCGAAGCCGTCGCTGCGCAGCTCCCGGGACAGAAGCTCCGCGACCTGGTTCATCCGCCGCAGGCTGGTGAACAGACCCAGGGTGCGCCCGCCCAGGATCCGCGCCACGCGCGCGATCACCTCCGCGGTCTGCTCCACCAGATCGCCGGACTCGTCCAGCGCCACCACCCGCATGTGCTCCGCGTAGGGGAAGGGGCTCTGGACCGAGAAGTGGGTCACGGGCAGGTGCGAGCGCTCCTCGAACTCCAGCTCGCCGAGCGCCGCAAACGGATCGCCCGCCACGAACAGGCTGGCGGAGACAGCGGCGAACGACTCGAGCTTGTCGAGAAACGCCTCGTGGAAGGGCTCGGCGGGCGAGACCGGGCGGATCGCGAGCCGCCAGCGATCGAAGGGAACGGTGACGCCCTCGAAGGCGGCGACGGCGACGTCGGGATCTCCGTTGAACGCCGTGCGCAGACCGCGCGCAGCGTCGCGGAGATCCTGGACGCACGCCGCCACGCCGCTCTCCTTTCCCTCCTCGGGCCGTTCGTCCAGCGCCTCTGCCTGGTCCGCCACCTGCTCGATGCGGCCGGCTGCGACGTCGGCCAGCTCGGCGGCCTCAGGGAAGATGCGGTCAGCGTTGGCCGGGAGCTGGACCTCGCCGTACTCGCTGATCCGTCCCGCGAGCTGGCTGCCGAGCGCGGTCAGGTCCTGGTAGATGGCGCGCCGCCAGGCGCGGGCGTCGCGCTCGGCGGCGCGCCGCTTCTTGCGCGGGAGCAGCGCGTCGCCGGCCCCCTTGTCCGCTGGCCGGCCGAAGATCTCGTCGATGCGCTCGATCACCTCGTCGGGTCGGACCACCTGGGCGAACACCTCGTCGGCGACACCCGCCAGCTCGTGCCCCTCGTCGACCACTGCGTGGGTGAAGGGCGGGTAGTCGGGCGGCCAGCGCAGCAGCAGATCGTGGTTCGCGACGATCAGGTGCGCCCTGGCCAGGGCGGCCCGACGCCGGCCGAACGGACACTCCCTGTGCCGCGCGCACTCCTCCCGGCTGCAATGCTCTGCGCGCGGCGCCACCGCCCGGCGCCGTAGGTCCCGCAGCAGCGGGTACCGGCGCAGGAGCGCCGGGGGCAGGGTGCCCACCTCGCCGTGCGGCCGGGTGTGGGCGCAGGCCATGAGCACAGCGAAGGCGTAGCGGTCCTCGTGGAACATGCTGGGCTCGCTCCCCTCAGCGAGCACCGCGCTGGTACGGCGCGCGCACACGTAGTTGGCGCGCCCCTTGATCGACAGGGCGCGCAGCTCCGGGTAGCCGAGGAAGGCCGCTGCGGCCGGGATGTCCTTCTTGAGCAGCTGGTCCTGCAGGAGCTTGGTGCGGGTGGACACGAGCAGCGGCTCGCGTTGGCCGCCGGCTTCGAGCTCCATCGCGAAGGGGATGGCGGCGGACAGGTAGGCCAGGGACTTCCCCACGCCGGTCCCGCCCTCGACCAGTGCCGCGGTGCGCCCGGAGAGAGTCTCGACGAAGTGGCGCGCCAGGGCGATCTGCTCGCCGCGCACGCGGTAGCCGGGGAAGTGTCGAGCGCCGCGCTCCGCGTCGCCGAGTGCCGCGGCGATGGCGTCGGCGTCGAAGGGCACCGGGGACTCGGCGCTCGGACCGACGGCGACATACTGGGGCGGCTCGTCTTCTCGGCTGATGAACTCGGCACTCAACAGGGCCGCCCACGGAGACTCGGGCGCGTAGCGCTCGAGCGCGCGCCGCGCCGTCGTGTAGCGGGACCCGTCGCCCCGGCCACCGAGCGCGATCCGGCTCAGGATGCGCGCGGTGTCCAGCGCGTCGTCGAGTGCGCGGTGACGCTCCTCGCTGCCGAGCAGTATGCGCGTGAACGACTCGAGCCGCAGGTCGGGCGCATCCGGATGGGTGAGCGCCAGCAGGTCCTGGGTGTCGAGGTAGACCGCGTCCGCCAGCCGCGGGTCGACGAAGCGGCTCAAGAACTCCCGCTCGAAGTTCGCGTTGTGCGCCACCAGGACTCGGCCCGACAGCGCCTCCGCCGCCGAGTCGACCACCTCGCGCAGCTCCGGCGCATCCGCCACGTCCCCGTCGACGAGACCGGTCAGCCGCTCGATCGCCCGCGGCAACGGCCGCGACGGACGCACCAGCCCGCGCACCGTCGTCAACACCGGCGCGCCGGGATCCATCAGCACCAGTCCGAACTCGAGAATCTCCGCGTCTCGGTCGTCGGCAAGGCCCGTGGTCTCCAGATCGACCACGGCGAGGGACCCGACGGCGCCCAGCAACGGAGCCAGCGCATCGAGATCGATCCCGATCTCGTCGGGACGGTGCTCAGCAGATTGAAGGGAGCGCTTCACGCCCCCACAATGTAGAGAGCGAAGGCGCGCCGCGCCGGCCGCCCCGAGCCCCGGACTCCGTGCCTAGGCGTAGATCCCGCCCTTGTATTCGCGGTCCTGGCGGATGATGACGTTCACCAGAGAGGGCTTCCCCGACGCCGCCGCCCGCTCGAGCGCCGGCCGGAGCTGGTCCGGACTCTCGACGAACTCGCCGTGGCCCCCCAGAGCCTCCACCACCTTGTCGTACCGCGTGTAGCGGAGCAGCGTGGCCTGGAGCCGGTCCCAGCCGTAGACCGCGCCTTGGGGGCGCATCATCTGGCCCCAGGCCCCGTCGTTGCCGAGCACGCCGATGATGGGCAGGTTGAAGCGCACGGCGGTGTCGAACTCGAAGCCGTTGAGCCCGAAGGAGCCGTCGCCGTAGACGATCACGACCCGCCGGTCCGGGTGGGCCAGCTGCGCCGCCAGGGCGAAGGGCATGCCCACGCCGAGGGTGCCCAGGGGGCCCGGGTCCATCCAGGCGCCCTCGGACTTCACCGGGATGATCTTGGCGGCGGTGGCCACGATGTCGCCGCCGTCGCCGATCACGATGGGATCGGCCAGTGTGTCGAGCCAGTCGCGCACCTCGCGGCACATCCGCTGCGGATCCACCGGAGTCTCGTCGCTGTTCAGCGCCGCCTGGACCTTCTCCTCCGCCGCGTTCTCCAGCTCCCTGAGCTGATCGCGCCAGGCCGAGAAGTCGAGCTGGACGCCCTGGTTCTTCATTTCCTCCACCAGCAGATCGAAGCTGCAGGCGAGGTTTCCGACCAGGGGAACGTCCGTCTGCCGGTTCTGTCCGATCAGCGTCGCGTCCATGTCGAGCTGGATGATCTTGGCGTCCGCCGGAATCGTCTGCCCGAAGCGCATGCGGAAGTCGAGCAGGGTGCCCGCCAGGATGATGCAGTCGCACTGCTTCAGCGCGTCGCGCCGCGAGCGGTTCAGGAACTCGGGGCAGTCCGGAGGGATCGTGCCGCGTCCCATCCCGTTCGCGTACGACGGGATGTGGGTCTCCTGGATGAAGCGGTTCATCTCGGCGCTCGCCCGCGACCATTTGACACTGGTGCCGGCCATCAGCATCGGGCGCTCGGCGCGCTGGAGCACCGCGATCGCGCGGCGCACCTCGTCGCGGTCCGGGGAGAGGCGCGGCGCCTCGGTGCGAATGCGCGGCACCGGCGCCTTCTCCTCGTCCACCTGACCCATGAAGACATCCATGGGGATCTCGAGGTAGGCGGGGCCGGGGATGCCGGAGACCGCGTGGCGGATGGCCAGCTCGATGTACTCGGGAATCCGGTGGGTCTGGTAGACCGCGTCGGCGTACTTGGTGATGGGGCGCATCACGCTGATGTGGTCCATCTCCTGCAGCGAGCCGCGGCGCAGGTTCTCGAAGGGCCCCTGTCCGCCAAAGACGAGGATGGGAGAGTTGGCGCGCCAGGCGTTGGCGATGCCGGTGATGCTGTCGGTCGCGCCCGGCCCGGCGGTGACGGCGGCGACGCCGATCTTGCCCGGATTGCAGCGCGCCCACGCATCGGCGGCATGGGTCGCGGCCTGCTCGTGACGCACGTCGACGATCTTGATGCCCTCGTCGATGCAGCCGTCGTAGAGGGGCATGATGTGGCCGCCGGAGAGGGTAAAGACGACCTCGACCCCGGCCTCCTTTAGCGCCTTGGCCGCGAGCTTTCCGCCGTGAACGGGCATGGGGGGCTCCTCGTCTGCGTGGGTGCAGGGTTGGGCGACGGTATCACCGGCCCGCGGCCGGGGTCAACGCCGCGATCCCGCGGCAGAAAACCGGGTCCACGGCACGATGCCGGGGCCCGGTTCCTCTCCTGTGCGGCTGGCCCGGCGGGCTAGCGGAGGCGGAACTCCGCGCGCCGGTTCCAACGCCAGGCCTGCTCGTCGTGTCCCTGCACCGCGGGCTTGGCCTCGCCATAGCTGACGGTGCGCAGCTCGGAGGCGGGAACGCCCAGGTTGACCAGGTACTTCTTGACCGAGTAGGCGCGGCGCTCCCCGAGGGCGAGGTTGTACTCCTCGTTCCCACGCTCGTCGCAGTGCCCCTCGATCGTCAAGACGGTCCCGGCGTTCTTGATCTGGTCGGCGTTCGTTCGCAGCACGGGGCGCGCGTCCTCGCGGATCTCCGAGCGGTCGAGATCGAAGTAGATCGTCGCGAAATCGCTGGCCGCGCCCCGGCCGCCAACGTTCTCCACCGCCTCTTCGACCGCGCCCTGCTCGAACTCGCTGCCCGTGGGCTCCGGGGCTGCTTCCTCTTCCGTGGACGCGCACGCGGAAAGCACGAGCATGGCCGCGGCCAGCAAGGCGATGGGCGCCCGGCTCGCCCGCACGGTGGATCGAATCATCATGGGCCCCCCCCCGAAGTGTGACGTCAGTGCGTGAGTTCGAAGTCCGACACCCGCGGGATGCTACCCGTTCCGCCGCAGCGCCGCTGGTGTCGGCCATCACATCGCGCCCGCAAATAGTGGGGATTCCTGGGGGTTCGTGCAAGGACCCCGGCTGTGTGTTGTGAGAGACCAACACGAGCTAGCGAACCCCCAGAGCCGCGACCATCAGCTCCCGGAGCCGGGCCTCTCGCGGATGCCGCTCGAGCCCGGCGGACAGGAGCCCGATGGCCTCGTCGCGGCGCCCGGCGTCGAGGAGCAGCTCGGCCGCCTCCGAGAAGCCCGCGACCCGGTCCGGATCCGCCTCCCGGGCGGCTGCGTAGTGGGCCAGCGCCTGCTCGGGTCGGCCGGCCCGACGGTCCCGGCCCGCCTCGTCGAGGTGCACCGCCACA
>JAPUKG010000097.1 GCA_027295775.1 Pseudomonadota bacterium | reverse complement strand
CGCGATCCGCGCGACTACACGCCGAAGCACCTCGTCGGAAAGATCCTCCAGTCCAGGTCCGCACTCGAGGGCGAGCGCAAGCAGGTCACGATCCTGTTCGCCGACGTGAAGGGCTCGATGGAGCTGGCCGAGGGGCTCGATCCCGAGGAGTGGCACGGCATCCTCGACCGCTTCTTCTCGATCCTGGCCGACGGGGTGCACCGCTTCGAGGGGACCGTCAACCAGTACACGGGCGACGGGATCATGGCGCTGTTTGGCGCGCCCATCGCCCACGAGGACCACGCTCAGCGTGCCTGCTATGCGGCGCTCCAGCTCCGCGACGAGCTCGGGGCGCACGCCCGGGAGGTGAAGCGCGAGCACGGCCTGGCCTTCTCTGTGCGCATGGGACTCCATTCTGGCGAGGTCGTCGTGGGCAAGATCGGCGACGACCTGCGCATGGACTACACGGCCCAGGGCCACTGCGTGGGTCTGGCCTCGCGCATGCAGGACCTGGCCTCTCCGGACACCTGCTACCTGACCGGAGACACGGCGGCGCTGGTGCGCGGCTACTTCGAGCTCGAGGATCTCGGCGGCTTCAACGTGAAGGGCGTGAGCGAGCCGGTGCCGGTCTTCGAGCTGAAGGGAGCCAGCGGTCTGCGCACGCGCTTCGACATCTCCCGGGCCCGGGGCCTCTCCCGCTTCGTTGGCCGCGGCGACGACATGCGCACCCTCGAGACCGCCCTGGCCCAGGCCGAGGGGGCCGACGGACAGGTCGTCGGCATCGTCGGCGAGCCGGGTGTCGGGAAGAGCCGGCTCTGCTTCGAGTTCCTCGAGGCGTGCCGCGCGCGAGGCCTTCGCGTCCTCGTGGGGCGCGCCGTGGCCCACGGCAAGAACATTCCGCTCCTCCCGATCCTCCAGGCCTTTCGCGAGTACTTCGACATCGAGGACGGCGATCCCGATCAGCGCGTCCGCGAGAAGATCGCGGGGCGCATGCTGCTCTTCGACGAGGAGTACCGCGACGCGCTGCCGATCCTGTTCGACTTCTTCGGGGTTCCCGACCCCGAGCGCCCGACGCCTCGCATGGACCCCGAGGCGCGCCAGCGCCGGCTGTTCGGCGTGCTGCGCCGCTCGGTGCAACGGGACAACTCCGAGGGCACCGTGGTCACGCTGATCGAAGACCTCCACTGGCTGGATGGCGCCAGCGAGGCGTGGCTGGAGCAGTGGGTGAATGCGCACGCCGGCAGCCAGAATCTGTTGGTAGTGAACTTCCGGCCCGAGTACCGCGCAGACTGGATGCAGCAGCCCTGGTACCGGCAGCTCCCGCTCCGGTCGCTCGGGCCCGATGCGATCCGCGAGCTCCTCGACGATCTGCTGGGCGACGAGGCGAGCGTGGACGCCCTGGCCCGCTCGATCCACGAGCGCACCGCCGGCAACCCGTTCTTCACCGAGGAGGTCGTGCACACCCTGGTCGAGTCTGGGCACCTCGAGGGCGAGCGCGGGAGCTATCGGCTGGTCACGCCGGTCGATCGCCTCGAGGTCCCGACGAGCGTGCAGTCTCTGCTGGCCTCGCGCATCGACCGCCTGCCCGAGCGCGAGAAGCAGGTGCTCCAGACTGCGGCCGTGCTCGGGAAGGACTTCCCCGAATCGATCCTGGCCGAGGTCGTCGACGTACCCGCGGCGGAGCTGCCCGACGCCCTCCAGCGACTCAAGGCGGGTGACTTCCTGTACGAGGAGTCTCTCTACCCCGTGGTGGAGTACGCCTTCAAGCACCCGCTGACCCAGGAGGTGGCGCTCCACTCCCAGCTCCGCGAGCGCCGGCGCAAGACCCACGAGCGGGCGGCGCGCGCGATCGAAGCGGCCCGCGCGGATCGCCTCGACGAGGCGGCCGCCCTGCTCGCACACCACTGGGGCGAGGCGGGCTTCGCGCTCGAAGCGGCGCGCTGGCACGAGCGCGCCGGCGCCTTCATCGGCACCAGCGACTACGCCGAGGCCCTGCGTCACGCCCAGCGGGTGCGGGAGCTCCTGGCCCAGGTGCCTGACGAAGCGGAAGCGCCGGGTCTCGGCGCGCGGGCCTGTCGCGAGGTCCTCGCGAACGCGGTGCGCATGGGCATGAGCGAGGCCGAGCGGGACGAGGTGTTCCAGGAGGGACTCCGCTGGGCCGAGGCGACTGGTGACCCGTTCTTCGTGGGCAGGCTGCACCAGGCCTACTCAGTCACCCTGTCGCTGACGGTGTTCCGCTTCGAGAAGTCCATCGAGCACGCCCGGGAATGGGAGCGCGTGGCCGGCAGCCTCCCGGACGAGGCGCGGCGGGCGACGAAGCTCTGGCCCTCGATCGAGCCCCGGCTCTACCACGGCGACCTGCTCGAGGTGCGCGAAAGCTGTGAGTGGCAGCTCGAGGCCACGCGAGGGCATCCCGAGTGGGGCCTCGCCGACTGGGGCGTCAGCGCGCACGCGTACGTGCTCTACCTCCTTGGCGCCTCGCGCAGCTACGACTCGCCCCTCGCCCACGCGATCGAAGCGCTCGAGGAGGCGCTCGCGCTCGCGCGTCGACTGAACGACCCGGAGGACGAAGCCTGGGCGTCCGCGGCGCTCGCCGAGACGTCCTACTTCGCCGGCGACCCGGAGATCGGGCGCGCCGCCGCGCGGCGCGCTGTGGAGATTGCCGAGAACATCGGAACCCCGTTCCTTCGGGCCTCCACCCACCAGAGGCTCGGCCTGGTCCTGCTCCTGGACGGCGAAGCAAAGCAGGCGGTCGAGAGCGCCGA
>JAPUKG010000096.1 GCA_027295775.1 Pseudomonadota bacterium | reverse complement strand
TCGAGCGCTTCCACCGGAGCGCGCGCGAGCGCGGGAAGCAGTCGCTCGCGGTGCTCCTGCCCACGGGACTCGACCTGGTCCTGTTCAACGACACGGGCACCTGGGTCTACACGCCCCTGCTGGAGCGGCTCGACGAGCTCGACGTCGAGATCGCGGATCTGGGGCCGCCGCTCATCGAGGCGCTCGGGGATCGGGACCCCTGCGAGATCTTCCGCAGCTGCGACGGTCACTTCAACCCGGAGGGCAACGAAATGCTGGCCGAGCTCGTGGCGGCGCAGCTGGCCGAGCGGGGCCTGCTCGACTGACCGGCCGGCTCAGTCGGCGGCCAGACCGCAGTCCCGGATCTTCTGGAGCAGGGTCTTGTAGCTGACACCCAGGAGCTTCGCGGCCTGCTTGCGGTTCCAGCCGGTTCGCTGGAGCATCCGCTCGATGGTCTCGCGCTCCGCCTCATGGGCGACCCGGCGACCCACCTCCCGGAGCGGCACGTCGCCGGCGGTCTCCTCGATCTCCTCCAGCAGCTTCCGCAGTCCGCTACCCGTGCGCATCTCGCCTGCCTGCCGGCGCGCCAGCTCCTCCAGGATCGAGTCCTCGCTCTCCAGCACCACCATCCGCTTGATCATGTTCTCGAGCTCGCGGATGTTGCCGGGGAACTCGTAGGTCTCGAAGGTCCGCTCCATCCGCGGCGAGAGCGTGGGGGCGGGCTTCCGGTAGCGAGCGCTGTAGCGGCGCAGGAACTTCTCGACCAGCAGCGGGATCTCCTCCCGGCGTTCGCGCAGGGGCGGCATCTCGATGTTCACCACGTTGAGCCGGAAGTACAGATCCTCGCGGAAGGTCTTCTGCGCGACCATCTCGGTCAGGGGACGGTTGGTGGCGCACACCACGCGCACGTCTACCTGGATCTCGCGGTTCCCGCCCAGCCGCGCGAAGCGTCCGTCCTGGAGTACCTGGAGCAGCTTGGCCTGGAGCACGGGACTCATCTCGCCGATCTCGTCCAGGAACATGGTGCCCTTGTGGGCCACCTCGAACTTGCCCTGCTTGCGGTGGGTGGCTCCGGTGAACGCTCCCTTCTCGTAGCCAAACAGCTCGCTCTCCAGGAGCTCCTCGGGAAGGGCTGCGCAGTTCACCTTGACGAAGGCGTGCGCGGAGCGGGACGAGTCGGCGTGCACCGTCCGGGCGACGATCTCCTTGCCCACGCCGCTCTCGCCCTGGATGAGGACGGTGACGTCGGTGTCGGCGATCTGGTCGATGATCTCCCGGATCTCGCGCATGGCCTGGCTGTGCCAGACGGCGTCCTCATAGTCGGTGGCCAGCTCGGCGCGCAGCCGGTCCCGCTCGTCCTCCAGGGCGCGTCGCTCGAGCACGCGGTCCAGGACCAGGGTGAGCTCCTGCTCCTCGAAGGGCTTGTTCAGGTAGTCGGACGCGCCGAGCTGCATGGCACCGACGATGGTCGCGGCCTTGCCCACCACCGACAGCATCACGACCGGGAGCCTGGGATCGCGCTCGCGGATCTGGCGCAGCGTCTCGAGACCGTCCATGCCCGGCATCATCACGTCCAGGATCACCACATTCGGCGAGGCGCCAGCGTCCAACAGGGCCAGTGCACTGCGCCCGTCCTCGGCGGTGTCGACGGCGAAGCCCCTGAGCTCGAGCAGGGTGGCCAGGTAGCTGCGAATTCCCTCCGCGTCGTCGACGACGAGCACCCGGCGCGGCGCGTCCGCGCTCTTCCCCTGGCGCTCCCCGCTCACGACGGCTGCCCGTGGACCGACACCGCGGGCTCCCCCCCCGCCGGCAGGGTGAAGTGGAAGCGGCTGCCCCCCTCCGGGCGCCCCTCGACCCCGATGCGTCCGCCGTGGGCCTCGACGATGCGCCGGCAGATGGCGAGCCCGAGGCCCAGACCGCTGTGGCTCGCGCTGTGGGTCCTCACGTAGGGCTCGAAGATCCGCTGGCGATCCTCGGGGGCGATTCCCGGACCCCGGTCCGACACGGACACCTCGACGAAGCGGTGGCCGGCCGCCGCGAGCGGCGCAGTCGACACCTCGATCGCGCTGTCGGGCTCGGTGTACTTGATCGCGTTCCCAATCAGGTTCGTGAGCACCTGCTCCACGCGCACCGGGTCGAAGCGGGCGTGGCGCGCCTCGGGATCGAGCTCCAGGTCCACGCGCAGATCCCGCTCTCGGAGCAGGGGTCGCATGAAACCCAGGACGCCCTCCACCAACGCGTCCACGCAGCCCGGCACCAGCTCCAGGGAGTCCTGCCGGGAGGGGTCGTGGGACGCGTCGAGAAGGCGGGCGATGAACTCGTTCATGCGTCGGCAGCTCTTGGCGCTGTCCTCGACGAAGCGGCGCTGCTCGTCGTTGAGAGATCCCGCTTCCTGGGTGAGCAACAGCCGCTGGTAGCCCTGGATGATGGTCAGAGGCGTGCGCAGCTCGTGACTCAGCACGACCAGCAGGTCGTCCCGCTCGGCCGCGACCCCTTCGCTGCGATCTCGCAGGTCGGCGACCTCCTCGTTCGCATCCCGCAGCTCGCGGGACAGGCGCAGCAGCTCCATCTCGGTACTACGCGGCCGGACGTGGTCCTGGATCATCCAGACCTCCTCGCCGTCGGTCTCCCCGTGGGAACGATGAGCTCGGACGCGGCGCTCCGGCGCGTCGAATCCGCGCACCCGGACTTCGACCGCGGCGTCGAGATCGGCCGGGGGGAAGCCGGCACCGGCGTCTTCGAGCACCGCTTCGATGGGCTTGCCGACCAGCGCGTCGGGGCCACTCCGCCCCGTGATCTCGACGAAGCGTCGACTCACCCAGGTCACGAGGCCCTGACGACAGAGCGCGACGCCCTCTGTTGCGTGACCCGCCAGGGCTGAAAAGTTCCGGTCCGGCTGAACGACACCCGCAGCCGGAACCGGATCCGCTTCGCGACCCATCCCACCTCCTGGGGCGCCGCGGAGCCCGAGCGGCACCGTGGTATGCTCCACCCGACCCGCGACGCACCGGTCGACCGAGGCACGTCGCCCCGTTGACTCATCGCCCCCTTCCCGGGTCAACTTGAATTGCGGACGAGGCTTCTTGGGGTCTTCCGAGCACGCGGCGGCGAAGCGGCGAATCGAGGCGCTGGTTCCCGAACTCGTCCGCCACCTCCGGCTCTACCACGTCGAAGACCGGCCGGATATCAGCGACGCCGAGTACGACGCCCTGTACCGGGAGCTGCAGGCCCTCGAGGCGCGCTACCCGGACCTTCGGCGCCCCGACTCGCCGACGCTCCGGGTCGGAGCGCCGCCCACCGACGGCTTCGCGTCGGTGCCCCACCGCTCGCCCATGCTCTCGCTCGAGAACGTGATGAACGCCGAGGGGCTCGCTGCCTTCGACGAGCGCGTGCGCCGCATGCTGGGCCGGGAGAAGCAGGTGATCGAGTACGTGGCCGAGCCCAAGCTGGACGGCGCGGGCGCGGAGCTCGTGTACGTGGACGGCGCCCTCACGGCGGGACTCACCCGGGGCGACGGCCGGGTCGGGGAGGACGTCACGGCGAACCTGCGCCAGGTGCACTCGATCCCTCTCACGCTCGAGACCGGCGGCGCCGCGCCGCCCCCCGTGGCGTCGGTGCGGGGCGAGGTGGTCCTCCCGCTCACGGCGTTCCGGAAGCTGAACCGGCTGCGCGTCGAGCGCGGCGACGAGCCCTTCGCGAATCCGCGCAACGCCGCCGCGGGCTCACTGCGCCAGCTCCACGAGATCGACCGGCGCCGGCTGGCTTCGCTCGAGTTCCGTGCCTACGCCGTCGCCGAGGGATTGCCGGACGGCTTGCGCACCCAGTGGGAGGTACTCGAGACCCTGCGCAGGTGGGGATTTCTGGTCTCGCCCGAGTCGGTGGAGTGCCCCGACCTCGCCGCCGTGGTCGCCCTTCACGAGCGGCTCCTGGCGGCGCGCGAAACGCTGCCCGTGGAGATCGACGGCACCGTGGCCAAGGTGAACCGACTCGGGCTGCAGGACGAGCTGGGGGAGCTCTCGCGCTCGCCGCGCTGGGCGATCGCCTACAAGTTCCCGCCCCAGCAGGCGGAGACGGTGGTCGAGGGCATCGAGGCACAGGTCGGCCGCACCGGCGCCCTGACACCGGTGGCCAAGCTGCGCCCGGTCCAGGTCGGCGGCGTCACCGTGTCCAACGCCTCGCTCCACAATCAGGACGAGATCGAGCGCAAGGACGTGCGCGTGCGCGACACGGTGGTCGTGCAGCGGGCGGGTGACGTGATCCCGCAGATCGTCCGGGTGCTGCTGGAGAAGCGGCGCGGGCGGCCCCGCCGCTACAGGCTCCCCGCCCACTGCCCCGTGTGCAACACCGCCACCGTCCGCCTCGAGGGCGAGGTGGTCACCCGCTGCGCGAACATCGACTGCCCTGCCCAGCTCAAGAACAACCTCCGCCACCTGGCCGGCCGCGGCGCCCTGGACATCGACGGCCTCGGGGAGAAGCTGATCGACCAGCTCGTCGAGCTCGGCCGGTTGAAGCGCATCTCCGATGTGTTCACCCTGGACGCGGCGGGCCTCGGCGAGCTCGAGCAACTCGAGCGGATGGGCGAGAAGTCGGCCGCGAACCTGGAGGCCGCGCTGGAGCGGTCCCGGAAGACGACCCTGCCGCGGTTTCTGATCGCCCTGGGCATCCGGCATGTGGGCGAGACGGTGGCCGAGCTGCTGGCCGCCCACTTCGGCGACCTCGACCCGCTGATGGCGGCCGACATCGAGGCGCTCGAGGCGATCGACGGGATCGGGCCCACCATCGCCGAGAGCGTGTCGCGCTTCTTCGCGGACAAGCGAAACCGGGGCGAGGTCGTGCGCCTGCGCAAGCTGGGCGTTCGCTGGGAGCCGCTGGAGCCGGCCGCACCCGGCGGCGGCCCACTCGACGGGAAGTCGTTCGTGCTGACGGGCACGCTGCCCAACCTGAAGCGGGTGGAGGCGAAGAAACGCATCGAGCGGGCGGGCGGAAAGGTGGTTTCCTCGGTCTCGAAGAAGACTGCCTACCTGGTCGCAGGGAGCGACCCCGGGAGCAAGCTGGCGAAGGCGCAGGAGCTAGAGGTCGAAGTGCTCGACGAAGACGGCCTGCTGAAGCTGCTCTCGTAGCGCGTCGACCCGTGGATTCAGGGGAGGACCTCTCGCAGGGCGGCGAGGATGTGCTCGACGTGGTGGCGCCAGGTGTAGAGCGAGAGGGCGCGTTGGCGAGCGTGGATCGCGCTCTGTTCGCGCCACGCCGGGTTCTCGACCATGAAGCGGATCGCTGCCACGAGGTCGCCGGGGCTTCCGGGTTCGGTCAGGACGGCGCACTCGTCCTCGCCGGGAAGCGAGCTCCGTCGCGCCAGGTCCGAGACGCGGGGGGAGCCGGCGAGTACGTCGCCGATCTGGTTCAGCTCGCTCGCGATCACTCCGCGCCCCATCGCCATGTACTCGAAGAGCTTGGTGGGGGAGCCGAAGAAAGGGGTGCCATCCGGGTTCGGAACGTGGGGCGAGAGGAAGAGATCCGAGACGGCCAGGTGAAGCGGGGCATCCGCCTGGCGCACCAGGCCAGTCAGTGTGACGAAGGGCGCGCAGACGGCGGAGCCGAGGATCTCGCGAACGGCGGGCATCTCGATTCCGTCACCGACCACGAGGAAGTGGACCCTGTGCCGGCGCAGCCACTCGCACTCGCCCTCGGCCAGCTCCCGGATCGCCGTCGCCAGCACGCCCGCTCCATGCCAGCGGCCGAAGGTACTGACGAAGGTGACGACCACGGCGTCCTGCTCGATGCCGTAGTGCCGGCGCAGGGCCCGCTTCTCGTCTTCGCCATAGCGTCCCGGATCGAACAGGTCCGGGTCGATTCCGTTGGGATGGAAGACGATCCGCTCCCGGCTCAGGCCCTTCTCGAGCAGCTGATCGCGCAGGACATCGGAGACGACCACCACGAGGTGGGCGTGGCGGAGACACAGCTCCTCAGTGGCGACGGCGAGAGCGTGGTAGCGGAGCGGCGTGCCCCAGTGCTTCGCCGCCCAGGCTTCGGGGCCGTTGTACTCCAGGACCAGGGGTCGTCCCAGTGCGCGCGACAGGGCGACGCCGGCATGGCTCCCGAGCGTCAGGCGCTGGTAGACGAAGGCGTGGTCCAGACCCCGGCAGAGCTCCACCGCCCGCCTCGTGAAGCGGCGCTGAAAGCGGTAGAGGTTCAGCTCCGGAGGAAGCCCGTACGCCGAGAGGGGGGGCACCGCCAGATGTCTGGCTCGAGGCGAGATCAGCACGGGCGCCTCGGCGGAAACGAAGTCCACCCCTCGGCCGCACGCGACGAGGCCGTTGACGACCCCCGCGGTGTGTCCCACCGAGCCGCCAGCCCGCACGCCGAGGCTCAGGTTCGACTTGAGGTAGAGGACGGGACCCTCGCCGAGCGACGGCACCTCGATTCGCGGAGCGCGGGCGAGTGCCGCGACCTCTCTCCGGGTGCGCAGCCGCTCGAGCTGTCCCGACAGGGTGGCGCCGGCGAGCCCCGACAGCGCCAGCGCGGCGCGCCAGCGCGGAAGCACCACCCACGAGAGGTCCGGGAAGACCGCCCGGATCTCCCTGGCTCGCGTCAGCGCGGCGAGCCCGTGAAGCACGGGCAGCAGGCCGCGGCCGTCCTCGTCCTCCAGGAGCAGAAAGAGCTGCGGGCCGTCGAGGGATCTCAGCTGTTGGAGGAGTCGCCGGAGCGAGAGGCGGCGAAGCTCGGACAGCGCGAAGTAGCGGGGCCGGGCTCCGACGGTCTCCTCGAAGCGCTTCCGAAATCCGGCAGAGGGGGTGCGGTGGGCGAGCGCGAACGATCCCCTCTCCATCGTCGGCTCAGCGCCGCTGGCGCGGAGCCGGAGGGGACTCGCGGCGGGAAGCCCTAGAGAACGAAGGGCGGCTGCCGGCGCGGACCGATGACGGGCGTCGCGAAGGAGCGCCTCCAGGCGCCCCAATGGTGCCGCCAGCCCAGGGCGCCCTCGACGGCGATCGCGATGCCCCTGACGGTGGCGACCAGGGCCTTCTCGATAGCGGGAATCGACTTGCGCACGGGGACCTCCTGGGAGTCCAGTCGCAGCCACGCTTGGGGCAGTGGGCTCCTATACGGAGGTGGACGCCCGCGCGCAGACGTGTCGAGAAAACCGGGGACGATCGAGGAGTTTTGAAAAACCGCAGTGAATTCAATGGGATTCGGCAGACGGGGCCGCCGTCGCCACCATCTCGTCCAGGGTCACGGGCTGGCCCGTGGCGAGGGACTGCTCCACGGCCAAGGTGGCCCAGGTCGTGGCCGCGTACTCTTCCAGGGTGACCGGGGCCGGCCCGCCTCCGGCAATGGCTTCGAGGAACGCCCGGAGCTCGCCGGCGTGACCGTAGTCGGGGCTCAGTAGCCTCTTCGACTTGGATCGGCCCGAAGCCACGAAGCGCGCCACCCGGAAGCTCTCGATCTCGGCGCTGCAGCCATTCCCGTGGACCTCCACCCGCTCGCGCGAGTAGCCCTTATCCCCCGCCCCGGTGTAGAGGATGCTCGCGATCCCCCCGTCCTCGAGCGCCACGTTGATAGCGACGTTGTCGCTCTCCAGGTACGAGGAGACGCGCAGCGACTCCGCGTGCACCCGCATCGGAAGGCTCCCCGAGAGCGCCTGGATCAGGTCCAGGTAATGGCAGACCTCGCTGTGGATGCGCCCGCCGCCGCTCGGACCGTGGACCCAGCTGTCTCGGGGCACGTAGCCGGCATTCACGCGGATCTGGATCGCCAGCGGCTCCGGCAGACCGCGGAGCCTCTCCTGCAGGAAGGCGACCGTCGGAGCGAAGCGGCGGTTGAAGCCGACCATCAGGAGCTGGTCCGGGCGCTCCCGCGCCACTGACAGGACCTCCAGGAGCTCGTCTCCGCTCAGTGCGAGTGGCTTCTCGACGAGAACGTGCTTGCCCGCTGCCAGCGCCTCGACGGCGAGCTTCGCGTGCTGGTCGTGCTTGGTCGTGATCAGGACCGCGTCGATCTCCGGGTCGTCCAGCAGCACCCGGTAGTCGGTGGTCGCATAGGCGAAGTCGTACTTGCGCGCGGAGAAGTAGGAATGCAGCCCACCCCGACATGCGATGGCGCGGGGCAGGACGCCTCCGAGCTTGTTCATCACCGGAAGCATCGTGGTGCGGGTGAAGAGGCCGCTCCCAATCACCCCCACGCCGACACGCCGTCCCTCGACGCCTTCGATCCGCGCGGCCAGGCGGCGCGTCGGCCGGCTCCTCTGGGCCGCGCCGCCGGGGTAGCGCACGACGACGCCCAGTGTGGAACCGCCGTCCTTGCCGGAGGCCAGCTTCTCGTAGAACGGGAGGATGTCGTCGAAGGAGATGCGATCGCTGACGAGCGGATCGATCCGGACCGATCCGTCGGCGAGCATCCCCAGGAACGCCTCCAGGTTGCGGGTGACGCTCCAGCGCACGTGCGACACCGGATAGGGTCGGTCGCCCACCTCGAAGCTCTCGTCGTACATGCCCGGTCCCGCCGCCCGCGGCACGTACAGGGCCACCTCCTTCTCGTAGAAGGCCTTGCGCGGCGCGTCGAGACGGACGAAGCCCGGTGCTACCACGCGTCCGCGCTCGGCAACGATCTCCGCCGCCTGGGCCAGCGGGGCGCCGCTGTTGGGCGCCGAGGCGAAGATCAACACCGCGTCGACGCCGCGCCCATCGGTGACGTCGCGGATGCAGCTCAGGGTCGCGGGGTCGTCGCACTCGAAGCCGAAGCGCGCGCCGATCTCGAGGGCCTTGGCCGTCTTGCCGGGATCGATGTCGAGCGCGATTACCGTCGCCCCGGAGGCGCGCAGCATCTGGACCGCCATCAGCCCGAGGATCCCGACCCCGACGACGGCCACCCTCTCGCCGATCGTCACCTCGCAGGTTCGGACCGCGTGGAGCGCGATCGACCCGAGCCCGGCGAAGGCCGCGTGCTCGTCCTCCACCTCGTCCGGAACCGGAACGCACATGGTGCGCGGGATGTAGTTGATCTCCGCGTGATTCGCGTACCCCGGCCCCGTGCCCGCAATGCGCTGGCCCACCGAGACGTGCGAGCTTCCGCTCCCCACCTCGAGCACCGTGCCGACCACGCTGTAGCCGAGTGGGGTCGGCGTATCCAGACGCTGCTTGGAGACGTTGAATGCCGACACCACGCCCTCGACGCGGGCCTTGTCCAGGACCTGCCGGACGAGATCCGGACGAGCCAGGGCCTTGCCCAGAAGACTCTTCCGGGCCATGTCGGTGAGCCAGCGCTCGGTGCCGGGACTGATCACCGAGCAGCGCGTCTCGGCGACCACGCCATTGGGCCGGAGCGCGGGCCGCGGCAGCTCGACCTGCTCCACGACGCCCGTGCCGAAGCTCTGGATGATCGTTCGACTCAGCGCTGATCCCTCACCGTCACACCCCCGCGGTCCGGGTTAGTCTAACCCGAACGCGGGGTTCCGGTCCGAAGAGAGGCGCGCGATCGATGATTCCCCGGGGAAGAGACAGCTCCGGTTCCCGGGCCGTGTCGGCGTGGATCGCGACAGTCTTCTTCCTCTCGGGCTCCGCGGGACTCGTCTACCAGGTGCTGTGGATGCGCGCCCTGGGGCTCTTTTTCGGCAGCGACCTCTATGGAGTGTCGATCATCCTCAGCAGGCGATCTACCAGCTCGCCCGGGTGCTTCTGGCGACGACTGCACTCCTGATTCCGACGACCGGCCATGCTCGCTTGCTTCCTGGCCGGGATCTTCTTCGGCAGTCTGCTGGTCGCGCCGTCCGTGGACCGGCACCGCGATCCCCTGCGCCTCCTCGCGACCCTCGAGTTCGCCGCGGGGGGCTGCGACGAGGCGCCCCGCGATCTCGATTTCGAGAGCCGCCGGGCGAGCTGCGGCTCCTCTACCTGGGCGACTCGGTCACCCACTCGCCGGTCGACGTGAGCGATCCGCTCCAGGTGGGGCGTCTGCTCGGGGAAGCCGGCCTCCGGGTCCAGACGGTCAACACGTCGGTCGCCGGCTTCGCGGCCGAGAACGTGCTCGCGCTGCTCGAGTCCGAGGTCGTGAAGTTCGAGGGAGACTTCCTGTTCGTGCTGATCGGCTGGAACAACATCGGCCAGTACGGACCGGACGGCCTCGCCTACAAGCGCCAGCGCGCTGGCTACGAGATCTCGCCTGTTCAGAAGGTGCTCGCGCTTTATACTTCCCGCGGCTTTGCTACGGACTCGAGGGTTCGCAGCTGCAGTGCGCGTCTGCCCGTATTGTGATGTTGATTCGGAGGATGCGTCGATGAGCGATGGAGTCGCGGCGGGGCAGCGCGCCCCTGGCCACGCGGGGCCCGAAGCGGGATCGGCGGTGGAGCTCGGCGGGGAGTGGGAGCCGAGCCGTGTCCTCGTCCTGGTCGGGCTCGTCTTCGCATTCCTGCTGCTCGAGCTGCCATTCCTGACCGAGGCCTATCACATCACGGTCGACGAGCCGTGGTACTCGCAGACCGGGCACTCGTTCGCCATGGGCCGCGGGATTCACAACGACGTCATCGGGTCGGGCGGCGGTGACATGTTCTTCCTCTATGCCGTCTTCCTCGGTGTCCCCTTCAAGATCTTCGGCACCACGTTCTACGTCGGTCGTTTCGTCTCGGTCTTCTTCGGCGTCGTCTCGATCGCCGGAATCGTCTGCGTGCTGTATCGAATGGGCCTGCGATGGCGGGAAGTCTCGCTCTGTACCCTGGCCGTGATAGTCTCGAATCTCTCCTACCTCACGTTCCGCGCGATCCGGCCGGAAGCGGCGATCACGGCGTTCACCGTTTGCAGCACCTTCTTCCTGCTCGACGCGCTCAGGTCGAAGTCCTCACGCTCGGCGGCCATCGCCGGGCTCCTCGCTGCGGTGGGGCTGATGTGCCACCCCAACATGGTGGTGATCATCGCCGTGGCCGGCCTCCTCCTCGGCATCGATGCGATCCGCCACCGCGCGTTCGGGCCGGTGCTCGTGTACGGCGCCACGGCTGCGCTCGGCGGGATCGCTGTGCTCGTCTTCCTGCACTTCGTTTTCGTCGAGGGGCTCGCTCCCACGATCAGCCGCATGCTGACGCGCACCGGCGCCTCGGCGTTAGGCGGGGGCGATGGACCGGGCCTCCTGGGCGCGAGCATCGCCAATGCGCAGGACTTCTTCGGCCGAGCGATCGTGGGTGGGCGGCGAGGATTGATCGTCGCAGCGGAGATGGGCGTGCTCGTCTGGGGAGTCGTCAGCTGCAAGCGACTCGCCAGCAACGTGCTGTTGCCACTGCTGGCGGCGGGATTCTTGGCGCTGGGATTCGTCGTTCTGCAGCCGTTCTCGCTCCGCAGCTTCACGGCCGTGGAGTGGATGATCTTCGCGACCTTCGGGTTGCTGATCTCCGATCTGCAGCGGCGCGGCGGAGGATGGCGTATGTGGGCTGCGCAGGGACTGCTGGCTCTTATCGTCGTCAACAACCTGGCCGGCGACCTCTATCTGATCCGCCGCGACTATGGCGCGGTGCGGTATTCGGAGCTGGCAGAGCGGATCTCGGAGGTCGTGCCGTCCGGCAGCGTCGTTCTATCTCATCAGCTCCTCTGGTTCCCGTTGCAGGACAGCACTGTCTACAACGAGTACTCACGCTCTCGGCTGCTCGAGCCCGACAGCCTCGATGCGCTGATCGAGTCGGGCGATGTGGACTACGTGGTGCTCGCGTCGGAGGAGACATTTGCGACCATGATGGGCGGCGCGCTCGGGGACAACACGCTCGGCGAAGGGTTCATCCGGTACTGGAACTCGGTGCGTGCCCACGCGGA
The DNA here is from genome assembly GCA_027295775.1 of Pseudomonadota bacterium. Classification (GTDB taxonomy): domain Bacteria; phylum Myxococcota_A; class UBA9160; order UBA9160; family UBA4427; genus JAPUKG01. Next base: position 615 of record JAPUKG010000096.1, on the reverse strand, counting down.
GGTGCATGGTGAGAGAGTCGAGACGATCGAGGCAAAGGGCTATGGAGACTTCACGATCTGGAGGACGGGCCGCGCCCCGCCTTGATCGGCCGAGCCCCGACACAACGCGGGCACCGCCGGATCGCAGGGCGCCTGGCCGGCGAGATCCAGGCGGCGCTCCCCTGATGCCGCCCGACTAGGGTCGTTCCGTCTCCGGCTGGGTGACGCGCCAGATGCGCAGGCGGTCGGTGGAGGTCACCTCCAGGTCGAGCTCCAGGGACGGGCGCGGGCGCAGGCGGCGGATGAACCTCGCGTTGTCCCGAGCGTTCCGTCGCCAGAACTCGCTGTCGCTCCGATCCAGGAGGACCACGAAGAACTCGCCCTGCTCGCGGGCCAAAGCGGCGGTGTGCAGGGCATCGAGCCCCCCCCGGGGCAGCGGAAAGCGATCGCCGTACACGATATCGATGAACTTTCCGGTGGCCCGGCGTAGATGGCGTCGCGGATGCGGGCTTGGCCCTCGCCCCAGCGCGCGTGGCCGACGCTCACGCCCACGATTGCGAGGGCGATCCCCGCGATCCACAGCCCGAAGGCGAGCGATCCCATTCGAGCGAGGAGCAGGCGCCGGTCGCCCGCGCG
>JAPUKG010000095.1 GCA_027295775.1 Pseudomonadota bacterium | reverse complement strand
ACCAGCGTGCGCAGGCCGGCGCGAGCCAGGTAGGCGGCGGCGGTCAGTCCGTTGTGGCCGCCGCCGATCACGATCACGTCCCGCACGCTGGGCTCACCATTGGCTCAGGATTCACGTCCCGCACGCGTTGCATTGTATCGGTATCCGGTACACTTCCCGGCGGTGGGGGTGGTTGTCTCTCCGGTTGATGGACTGGTTCTCGTGATCCTCGCTATCGGGATCCTGCGAGGATTCCTGCGCGGGCTGATTCGCGAGGTCTTCTCCATCGCGGCGCTCGGTAGCGCGTGCATCGGCGTGCGCTATTTCACGACGCCGGGCGCGCTGTGGCTCGAAGAGGTCACGGCGGGCGAGATCGGACCCGTCGCCGCTCCCTGGATCGTCGGAATTGTGATCGCGTGCTCGGCGATCGGCGCGGTTGCGATCACGGGCCGCGTCGTGCGGCGCGGCGCGCGGGCGGCGGGGCTGGGCTGGGCGGATCGCCTGGGCGGCGGCGCCCTCGGCGCCGCGGAGGGTGCACTGGTCGCAGCCCTCCTCCTGGTCGGCGTGACCTGGGTGATGGGCTCGGGCCATCCGGTGCTGACAGAGTCGCGCAGCATGGAGGCCTTCGAACAGATCCAGGCGGCCATGGAGTCGCCTCCCGGCGAGCTCCCCGAAGTCGCGGCGCCGCCTCGGAGATCGGGCGGCGAGCCCTAGCGGTCTTACTCGAGCCAGCGGTTGCGGTCGCGGATCAGCTCGACCAGGCGGTCGGCGGCCTCCGCTTCCGGCACGGCGCGGGCGACCACTTCCTTGCCGACGTAGAGGTTCACCTGTGCCGGACCCGAGCCCACGTAGCCGAAATCGGCGTCGGCCATCTCGCCCGGGCCGTTCACGATGCAGCCCATGACGGCGATCTTCACGCCCTTCAGGTGCTCGGTCCGTTCCTTGATGCGGGCCGTCGTCTCCTCCAGGTCGAAGAGCGTGCGTCCACAGGACGGGCAGGAGATGTACTCGGTCCGAGTCGTGCGCAGACGCGCACCCTGGAGGATGCGATAGGCGAGGTCCACAGCGCGCCCGGGATCCGCGAAGCCGGCCAGCGAGACCGCGTCGCCGATCCCGTCGCAGAGCGGCGCGCCCAGGTCGATGGCGGCGTCGAGCAGCGCCCGGTCGTCGCCCGCGTCCGCGTTGCGGCGATGGCGCAGCACCACCGGAACCGCGTCCGCGCCCACCGCGCGCAGCCGCGCGGCCAGGGCGCGGGCGGCGTGGTTGGCGCGGGGCGACTCCACCGAGAAGGCGGCCGACACACCGGCGGCGAGGGCCGAGTCCACCAGGCCCGGGATCTCGTCGGGCGATGCGCGCAGACACCACTCGAGTGGCACGCCCGCCTCGGCTGCTGCACTGGCGGCGTTGCGGAGCGCCTCGGGCACGGTCTCGACGTCGACCTCGACCACCAGCCGGGCGACTCCCTCGGCCCGGTCGCAGCCCGGAACGCAGTCCGGGACCGCCGCGGCGGGAACGCGAACCGCAACCGGCAGCTCGACGCCCACCCGGGACAGCGCCGTTCCCAGTGCGGGCAGGCGCTGGATGGCCGACGCGTCGGTCGCGGCGAATAGGAGACCCTCGCAGGACACCTCGGACACCAGACCCAGGGACGTGCCCAGCCGCGCTGCCGCTCCAGCCGGATCGGCGGGTATGGCACCCAGGTCGATCTCGACGCGGACCGGTTCGGCCCCGCCTACGTCGAGGCCGCCCAGCGAGAGCGTCTTGGTCGCGCGGCGCTCGTGGGCGTAGGGGTCGGGCACGAAGGGCGCATCGAGCTCGAGGGGCGCCGTGGCGCACTCGGCGTCCTCCGCCCAACGCGCCTCGGTGCGCCGCGCCAGGGCCGTGGCCACCGGGACCTCCCGGACCGGATCCTCCGTCAGCGAGACCCGCACCGTGTCGCCGATCCCATCTTCCAGAAGGGAGCCGATGCCGATGGCGCTCTTGACCCGCCCGTCTTCCCCGTCACCCGCCTCGGTGACGCCGAGGTGGAAGGGGTAGCTGGGAGCGCCGCCGGCGCGCTCTTCCAGTCGCGCCGCCAACAGCCGGTAGGCCTGGATCGCCACCTGGGCGTTCGACGACTTCATGCTGAACACGACGTCGCGGAATCCCTCCTCCTCGCACACGTCCAGGAACTCGAGGGCGCTCTCCACCATGCCGGCCGGCGTGTCGCCGTAACGATTCATGATGCGGTCCGAGAGCGAGCCGTGGTTCGTGCCGATCCGCATGGCGACGCCGCCCTCCCGGCAGCGTCGTACCAGCGGGCGGAAGCGCTCTGCCACGCGTTCCAGCTCCGCCCGGTACTGCTCGTCGCTGTACTCGCGGACCTCGAACTTCTTCTTGTCGGCGTAGTTGCCCGGGTTGATGCGCACCTTCTCGACGCACTCGGAGGCGATCAGCGCCGCGTTTGGCGTGAAGTGGATGTCAGCGACCAGGGGAACGTGCACCCGGCGCTTTCTCAGCTCGGCTTTGATCGCGCGCAGGTTCCCGGCATCGCGGATGGAGGGCGCGGTGACGCGCACGATCTCGCAGCCGGCATCGGCCAGCTCCTCCACCTGATCCACTGTGGCGCTCGTGTCCATGGTGTCGGTGGTGGTCATGGACTGGACGCGGATCGGATTGGCGCCACCCAAGCCGACGTCGCCGATCCGGACCTCGCGAGTCAGCCGGCGGATGCCGACGAACGGGTTGCGCACGTAGTCGAGACTCACGGGTCAGCTCTCGAGCAGGCCGTAGAAGTGCTCGAGGGCGGCGTCGATCTGGCTCGGGTCCTTGCCGCCGGCCTGGGCAAAGTCCGGCCGGCCGCCGCCGCCGCCGCCCACCAGCTTCGCGACTTCCTTCACCAGGTCGCCCGCCTTGTAGGACCCCGTCAGGTCCTGGGTCACGCCCACCGCGACCAGGGCCTTGCCGTCGGTCTCGGCAGCCAGCAGCACGATCCCGCTCCCGAGCTTCTGGCGCAGGTCGTCGACCAGGGTGCGCATGGTCTTGGCATCGGCACCGTCGACTCGGCCGGCGAGGACCTTCACCCCGTTGATCTCCCGGGCCTGGGAGACCAGGTCCGCCGCGCTCGCGCCGCGCCGGCCGGCGCGCAGCTCTTCGATCTCGCGTCGGGCCACGCTTCGCTCCTGGAGGAGCTTCTCGATCCGCGCCGGCACCTCTGCCGGCGGCGCCTTCAGCAGCTCGGCCGCCCGCTGAAAGGTCCGCTCCTGCTCGCGCATGCGGCGGATGGCGCCGAGGCCCGTCAGTGCCTCGATCCGCCGCACCCCGGAGGCGATCCCCGACTCGGACAGGATGCGCAGCAGTCCGATGTCGCCGGTCGCGCCCGCGTGGGTCCCGCCGCAGAGCTCGGTAGAGAAGTCGCCGAACGACTGCACGCGCACTTCGTCGCCGTACTTTTCCTCGAAGATTGCGACGGCGCCGGCCTTGATCGCCTGCGGGTACGGCATGATCCGGACCTCGGCGGGTACGTTCGCCTCGATCCACCCGTTCACCAGGTCCTCGATCCGCTCGATCTCCTCGGCGCCAAGCGGTTCGTCGTGGGTGAAGTCGAAGCGCAGCCGGTCGGGTCCGACGAGGGATCCCTTCTGCATGGCCTGGGAGCCCAGGACCTCCCGGAGCGCGGCGTGCAGGAGGTGGGTGCCGGAGTGATTGCGAACTGTCGCGGCGCGGGCCTCGGCGTCTACGGACAGGGTGACCGGATCGTCGAGGCGGAGCTCTCCGGCGGTCACCGTGCCGTGGTGGACGATCAGGCTGCCCGTCGGCTTCTGGGTATCGCGGACCTCCACCACCGCCCCGGAGCGGCCGGATTCGATCCGTCCCCGGTCGCCCACCTGTCCGCCGCTCTCGGCGTAGAAGGGCGTCAGCGGAACCACCACCTCCACCTCGGTGCCCTTGCGGGCGGACTCCACGGGCTCGCCGCCCACCACGAGCGCTGCCACCGTGGACTCCGCCTCGAGACCCTCGTAGCCGCAGAACTCGGGCGTGACGACGGCATCGATGCGGCCGTAGATCTCGCCGACGGCGGTGTCGCCGCTGCCCTTCCAGGCGGCTCGGGCGCGCTCGCGCTGGGCCTGCATCAACCGGTCGAATCCCGCCTGATCGATGCGCAGCTCCTGGCCGCGCAGGATGTCGGCGGTCAGGTCGATGGGGAAGCCGTAGGTGTCGTACAGCTTGAACACGATTTCGCCGGAGAGCACCGTCTCGCGGGCCGCGCGCAGCTTCTTGATCTCCTCTTCGAGGAGCACGAGCCCCTTCGACAAGGTCTGCAAGAAGCGCTCCTCGTCCACTCGGATGCGATCCAGGATGAACGCGCGCCGCTCGGCGAGCTCGGGATACGCCCCGGCCAGCTCGTCGATGACGGCGTCGGCGACGCGGTACAGGAAGGGCTCCTCCAGTCCCAGGAGCACGCCGTGCCGCGACGCCCGGCGCAGGATGCGCCGCAACACGTAGCCGCGGCCCTCGTTCGACGGCAGCACCCCATCCCCGATCAACACCGTGACCGAGCGGGCGTGATCCGCCACAACGCACAGCGACACGTCCTTCTCGGGATCGCCGCCGCGCGTGACGCCCGAGACCTCCTCGGCCCGGGCCAGGATGAGCGTGAACACGTCGCTGTCATAGGTGCTCGCCGCGCCCTGGATCACCCGGGCCAGACGCTCCAGGCCCGCGCCGGTGTCGACGCCCGGCTTGGGAAGCGGCGTCATCACGCCGTCCGCGTCCCGGTTGAACTGCATGAACACGAGGTTCCAGATCTCGGTCCAGCGCCCGCAGTCACAGGAGGGATCGCAGTCCCGCCCGCACCCCGCGTCCTTCCCGAAGTCGAAGTGGAGCTCGGAGCACGGACCGCACGGGCCGGTTTCGCCCATCGACCAGAAGTTCTCCTTCTCGTCCAGGCGGTAGATGCGGCTCTCTGGCAGGCCGATGCGGTCGCGCCACAGCTCGTAGCTCTCGTCGTCCTCGCGGAAGACGGAGACGGCCAGACGGTTGGGGTCGAGCTTCAGCTTCTGGGTAAGGAGCTCCCATGCAAACTCGATGGCCTCGGTCTTGAAGTAGTCGCCGAAGGAGAAGTTGCCGAGCATCTCGAAGAAGGTGTGGTGGTGGGAGCTGCGCCCCACCTCTTCGAGGTCGTTGTGCTTGCCGGAGACACGGATGCACTTCTGGGAGGACGTGGCGCGCTTGTACGGGCGTACTTCCTCGCCGAGCAGCACGCGCTTGAAGGGCACCATGCCGGCGTTGACGAAGAGGAGGGTGGGATCGGAGTCCGGGACGACGGAGGCGCTCGGGACGCGGCGGTGGCCGCGCTCCTCGAAGAAGCTCAGGAAGGTCTCCCGGATCTCCTTGGCCGTGAGGGGCACGCGCGGGTCTCCCAAGTCAGCGTGGGGGCGAATAGTACCGCGCTGTGGGTTCTCGGCCCGGGGGGCCGGGTGGGCCCTGCGCTCCCTGGCTCGGCAAGGGGTGGGGCCAGGAGGCCGCTTCGCTGCTCAGAAGCGGTCGATGTCGAAGCCTTCGTCGTCTTCCTTGAGGGCTTCCTCGACTGCGTCCTTCTCTTCTTCCTCGCCTTCGCCGTCGAAGTCGCTCCACTGGGCGTCGGAGGTCGAGGCGATGCCGCGGAAGCGGAGGGCGAAGTCGTCCGGGTTGGAGACGTGCTTCAGGGCCTCTTCGTAGGTGACGAGGTCGCCCTTGACGAGGCTCATGAGGGACTGGTCGAAGGTCTGCATGCCGTAGGTGGTGAAGCCCTTGGCGATGGCGTCCGGAATCTCCTTGGTGCGGTCCTTGTCGCCGATGCACTCGCGGATCAAGGCGGTGGAGATCATGACCTCGAGGGCCGGGACGCGTCCCTTGCCATCGGCCCGGGGCACCAGGCGCTGGGAGACCACCGCCTTCAGGATGGTGGCGAGCTGCAGTCGCACCTGCTTCTGCTGGTGGGGCGGGAAGACCGAGATGATGCGGTTGATGGTCTCGGTGGCGTCCAGGGTGTGGAGCGTGCTCATCACCAGGTGGCCGGTCTCGGCCGCGGTGATGGCGGTCTCGATGGTCTCGAAGTCGCGCATCTCGCCGACCAGGATCACGTCGGGGTCCTGGCGGAGGGCCGCGCGCAGGGCGTTGGCGAAGCTGTGGGTGTCGACGCCGATCTCGCGCTGGTTGACGATGGAGCGTCGGTCGCGGATCAGGAATTCGATCGGGTCCTCGATCGTCATGATGTGGCAGGTCCGGTCGGAGTTGATCTGCTCGATCATGGCCGC
>JAPUKG010000094.1 GCA_027295775.1 Pseudomonadota bacterium | reverse complement strand
CTGGCGCTCTCCGGGGCGACGGTGATCACCGAATCGCCGAGCGCCTGGCCAGCGAGATCCAGGCGGCGCTCCCGTTACGGCCCGACTAGGGCCGTTCCGTCCCCGGCTGGGTGACGCGCCAGATGCGCAGGCGGTCGGTGGCGGTCACCTCCAGGTCGAGCTCCAGGGACGGGCGCGGGCGCAGCCGGCGGATGAAGCTCGCGTTGTCCCGGGCGTTCCGGCGCCAGAACTCGCTGTCGCTCCGATCCAGGAGGACCACGAAGAACTCGCCCTGCTTGCGGGCGAGGGCGGCGGTGTGTCGGGCGTTGAGACCCTCGCGGCGCAGCGGAAAGCGGTCGCCGTACACGATGTCGATGAACTTCCCGGTGGCCCGCCAGTTGGTGACGATCACCGAGCCCTCCGGCGTCCCGGCGTAGATGGCGTCGCGGATGCGGGCCTGGCCCTCGCCCCAGCGCGCGTGGCCGACGTTCACGACCACGATTGCGAGGGCGATTCCCGCGATCCACAGCCCGAACGCGAGCGATCCCATTCGAGCGAGGAGCAGACGCCGGTCGCCTGCGCGCCGCCGCAGCCCGTCCCACGCGCGCGGGAGCACATCGGCGAGTCCCAGGGCCAGGAGAGCGGCAGCAGGGGCAGGAAGTAGCGCGGCCCCAGCACGAGCCGCTTCCAGAGGGCGCTCTCCGCAGCGCTGTACTCGTAGAGGGCGTAGAAGGCCGGGAAGATCGCCACCGTCGCCACCAGCTCGGGCCAGCGGCGCCCGCGATAGGCGAAGCCCGCCAGGAGCCCTCCCGGAACCAGGACGAGGAGCGCGAGTGCCTGCAGGGGGAGGTTCCCGGCGACGAGAGACAGCGAGAAGCTTTCGGGCCTCTTTGCGAAGAAGGCGTCGCCGAAGAAGAGCTGACCGGCCAGCATCCGCGCCCCAACCCCCAGGAGACCACCCACTACGAGCGCCCAGGACTTGCTCTCGCCGCGCAGGACGGCGCCCACGAAGAACGGGGCGAAGACGAGAGCGTTGCTCTCGCGAAACAGGAGCGACACACCAGCCACGAACCCGGCAGCCAGCCAGGTGGGAGCCGGTCGGTCTTGGCCGCGCCAGAAGAGCCAGAGCCCCGCCGCCGCGACCAGCAGGCTCGGCGCGTCGCTCATGGCGATCCGACCGAAGACCAGCGCCGGCGGATAGGCGAGCACAAAGAGCGCGAAGAGGGGGGAGTGGCCCTCCTCCTCGAGCCAGCGCGCCGTGATCCAGACGCCGAAGAGCAGGCACAGCATGGGCACAACGAATGCCGCCTGCCAACCGCCGACCGCGACGAAGGGCACGAGCAAGAGCGCCGTGCCGAGGGGGTAATCGTTGATCGGCTTGTAGTCGATGACCTCACCGGTGAACGGGTGGATCTTCTCGACGGTGTCGCTGCCCGCAAGGATGAGATTGGCCTGTCGCACATAGCTCCCCTCATCGGCGACGGTGATCACCGACGGGTAGAAGACCGCGAAGCTCACGGCGTAGAGCGCGAGGAACGCAAGCACCACAGTGCGAGCGCGCTTGCCATCGGCGAGCGCGTCGAGGAGCTGGGACATGGACGCCTAGGGTAACCTCGAGCGTGTGATCGCCGTGAAGAAATGGGGTGCGCGGCTCGCCCTCGCCGGCGGATCGATCCTGCTCGCCGCCCTGCTCCTCGAGGGCGCCCTCCGGCTCGTCGCGCCCCAGCAGGTCCTTCGTATTCACCCCAACGTGTGGGTGCCCCTCGAAGGCGGCCTCGGCCACGGACTGGCGCCAAACCTCGACACCGTCATGAACACCGGCGAGCGCGATGTGCGCTTCCGTACCGACGAGCGCGGCCATCGCATCGGCCACGCGGGTGCCGGGACCCCGCCCCCCGACCTGCGCATCCTCGCCCTGGGCGACTCGTTCCTCGAGGCCATGGCGGTTCCCTACCCCGACACCATGACGGCGCGGCTCGAGCGGGCGCTGGCGGATACCCTCTCCGTGCGCGTACAGCTGGTGAACACGGGCGTCAGCGGAAGCTCGCCCAACCGCTACCGGCTGGTCGCCCAGCGCGAGCTCGCGCGGCAGCCCCATGCCGCCGTGGTCGTCTTCTTGTTCCTGGGCAACGACGTGGTGAAGCGGCGGGTCGAGAGCCAGCCGCCGCGGGCGCCCACGCCGCGCCATCCGCTCCGCTGGCCCGAGAGCCTCGCCTTCCGCGAGTGGCTCGACGCCATTGTGCACCCCCTCTACACCCATCTGCGCGAGCAGTCCCATCTGGTGGTGCTCCTCAAGCGCCGCTGGCTCGGCGCGGCGATCCGCTTCGGACTGACCGACCACGAGTTCCCCGAGGTCTTCCTGCGCGCCGAGGCAGAGGCCGACCGCTGGAAGGTGACCGCCGGGCTGTGCGAGGAGATCGCGCGCGAGGCCGGGCGCCGCGGGGTGCCGGCGCTCTTCGTCCTGCTGCCGCCGGACTACGTGGTCGACCGCGCTCTGGGTCGCGCGTTTGCGCGCGGCTCGGGACTCTCTGCGGACGACGTCGATCTCGATCAGGCGGCGCGCATCCTCAGCACCCGCCTAGAGGCCGCCGAGCTGCGCGTGATCGACGCCACCGAGGGGCTTCGCGCCGCGGGCCCGCACCTCTACGGCTCGGTGGACCGGCACCTGGGTCCGCGAGGCCACGAGGTGGTGGCCCGAATCGTGGCCCCGGCCCTGATCGCGCTGGTCGAGGGCGGTGCCGGCCCCGGCCCGTCGAAATGAAAGGGCGCAGCCGAAGCTGCGCCCATTCACGTCTTGGAAGCTGATTTCGGGAATGACGAACTGCTGCTGGGCAGCGCGTCGTTACCTTCTGTGGGGAAGTGGCGCTGCAGCGGAACTCGTGGCAGAAAATCTGGGAGTCCCCGCGGGAGAGCCCCTAGCGGCGCTCGAAGCGCCAGAATCCCTCCCGGAAGGCTCCGGCCGGCGCCTCGGCGACCAGGCAGGCTCGCTCGACCTGGCGCCCGAACTCGGGGAAGTACGGAGCCCGCTCCACCCGCCAGGCGAGGCCCTCGGGCAGGGCGATGCGCAGACGCACCCCGCCCGCCAGCGACAGCTCCGCCCGACCGTCGGCGCCCAGGTCGGGCTCCAGTCCCGGCGCCAGCGGCAGGGTCAGGCGAACCGGACGGGCCTGCCCCGAGAGCCGATCGCGGATCTCGACACGGCCTGCGCTCACGACCCAGGTCCGCCGGTGCAGCGTCTCGGGTGTCGACCATCCCGCACACGTGGCCTCGGCCCGCCGGCCCGGCTCTACGTGCACCAGGGAGACGCGAGGCCGCCCCCCCACTCGGTGAGGGCCCCAGATCTCGGCCTGCTCCGCGCCGCCCACCTCGAGGGTCGCGTGGGAGCGCGTCGCGCGGCTGACATGGCGCAGCGCGCCCGGCACGTACTCGGTCACGCCGGTGTCGACGACCACTCGCTCGCGGCCCACGCAGAGCTCGAACGAGAGGGCGTCGCAGTGGGCGTGGCCGGGCTGGTGCGCCGGCAGGGGACCTGCCACCGAGACCAGGAGCTCGAAGGGATCCGCGGCCAGGCGCACGTAGCCGGCGTCGTCGAGCACGCCGGGCCGGGCCGGACCGCGCGGCGCGACGCCGAGGGACGCCGCGTAGGCGGTCAGCACGTCTGGGACGTGCGCGAGCTCGAATGCCGAGTCCGAGAAGAGCGCGATCCCGCCGTCGGGATGAGTGTAGACCCGGAGCGCTCCCAGCATGCGCGCGGCGGCGCGTTCGAGGCACTGGAGCAGCGCGGCTGGCGCGCGGCGCCCTCCCCGGGCCAGGTTCAGCAGATCCAGCACCTGCTCGAGCAGGATCGAGTGATACATGGGGCTCCGCTCGACGTGGGCACCGTCGGGGAGGATCTGCTCCTCGAGCTCGTGTCGCAGCGTCCCTTCGCAGGCCAGCCAGCGCTCGGCGTGCGCGCCCTCCTGCAACACGCCGCCGAACACGATGCCGATCAGGTTCGTGAGCAGGTGGTTCGCCTGCAGTCGCACCTCCAGGTTGCGGGACAGCGTCTCGACCTGCTCGGCCAGCGAGTGGCGCATCGCGCGGCCGGTTGCTCCGGCTCCACCCCCATCCAGCTCTGCCGGCAGCGCCCCTGGCGTCAGCAGCAGCTTCGACCAGTTGAGGATGCGCAGCGACAGGGGGTGGGGATCCCAGCCGATTCCGGCCGGATGGCGCTCGATCCAGTCGGCGATCGTGCGCGCCCGCGACGTGGGCGACAGATCGGGCAGGCGCAGGTAGTCGTGCTGGTGGAGGTGATAGGCCCAGAGCGGCCCCTCCGCCGCCCAGTCCCAGTCGATGCGCTCGGCGAACCGGACCTCGCGATGGAGCAGCCGCAGCCGCAGCGAGCCGTCGAAGTCCGCGTGCGGCGGCGCCGGTAGGAACGGAGTCGG
>JAPUKG010000093.1 GCA_027295775.1 Pseudomonadota bacterium | reverse complement strand
CCACGAAGCGGGTCTCGATCGTATCGATGAAGCCCGTGAGGATGTCCTCGTAGGTGACCTCCCTCTCGAGACCGTTCCCGTACGTCGTACGCGAGAGGCGCCCCATCTCGTACTCCCGATCGAGCAGGAGCTGGCCGTCCTCTTTGAGGGAGGTCTCCCGATCGGCCCCGTCGTAGCCGCGCTCCAGGGTCCGGATCACCTGGAGGTCGTCCGCCACGAGGGTGGCGACGGTCTGCCGGGAGCGCGCGTCATACCCGAGCCAGAGCGACTCGCCGTCCGGGTACTGAATCAGTGCCGGCCGACCGGCCGAATCGTAGGAGTACGTCTCGGCGCCCCCGTGCACCGAGTCGACGACCCGGGTCAGCCGGCCGTCCTCGAAGGTGAGAAGCGCGGTGCTCTCGACCAGCCCGTCCCGGACGATCGTCCAGAGGTTGCGGCGGCCGGCCGCGTCGTAGCCGAACTCCTCGCGCATCCCGTTGGGACGTTCGATCGCGGTCAGTCGCGACGCGGCGTCGTACTCGAAGAACGTCGACTGCCAGGCGCCGTGCCCGACACCTGTGGCGAAGTCGCGCCGCTCGACCATGCGACCCAGACTGTCGTAGAGGAACTCCGTGTCGCCCCCGTTCGGGCGCGCGATGCTCGTTCGCCGCCCGTCGCTCCGATACTGCATCGTCACCGTCCCGGTCTGCAGCTCGCCGGCACCGCCAGACCACTGGTTCACCAGCAGAATCGAGCTGGGATTGCGGTCGGCGTCGAACTGCCGCGACACCACGCCGCCCCAACCGGGGGCCGTTTCGGACGCGAGCGACGTCCCCTTCATCAGGTTCCCGACGGGGTCGTACTCCGAGGCGCTCGTGCTGAGCTGCGCGGTGGCGGTCTCCGGATGACCGTGGTCTCCGTAGTCCGTGAAGACCACCTGCCCGTTGGCGGGGTTGATGACCCGATAGAGCATCTCGTCGGCGTCGTAGAAGAAGGTGGTGGTATCGCCCGCTCCGTTCTCGATGCTCTCGAGCCGTCCCTCCGAGTCGTAGGCCCGGGCCTCGACCGTTCCCAGGGTGTCGGACACCGTGGCAATCGGGCGCGCGAAGGGGTCTTCCCGATTGACCGCCGCGGGTGCATAGGCGAACTGGAGCACGTTGCCGGCAGCATCTGCCTCTGTGGCGACATCGTCCCCGGCGTAGGTCCAGAGGGTTGTGACCCCGTCGGGCAGGGTCATCGCGACCGGCCGCCGGCCGACCCAGTCGAGGGAAATCCGCTCGCCGAGTGCGTTGTCGACGGTCCGGATGCGACGTTCGGCGTCGTAGCGGTAGGCGGCCTCGAAGCCGAGGGGATCCGTATAGACCGTCGAGTACAGGCCGGCCTGCTGCTTGAAGTAGCGGAAGCGATGGACCGGGTTCTCTTCCCCGATGGGCCGCACGGCCACCACTCGCCGGGCCTGATAGTCGATCTCGATCCGCTCCTGTTCGGAGTTGGTGATGGAGGTGAGGCGGTCGCCGCCGTACTCGTAGCGATTTCCCGGCCATCCCCGCTCGACGTCGAGACCGTCTCGTGCGGCGGTGAGCCGTCCCTCGCCATCGTAGGCGAAATCCGCGCTGCGACCCGCGCGATCTGTGATCTGGGTGACTCGGCCCTCGGCGTCGTAGGCGACCGTGAAGACGTCGCCGCAGGTGGTCGCGGCGGTGCATTGCTGGATGGCCACAGTGCGGTCGACGCCCGCCACCGGGGCCTGGACGTAGACGAGGCGGGGATAGGCGGAGCTGGCCCGACGAATCCGGAGCAGCCGCCCCGAGGACGCGTCGAAGACGTGGCGGAAGCCACCCTTGGTCTTGAGGCGGGTTCCATCGAGCTTTACCCAGACGGTCCCGGGAATCGCCTTGCCATCGTCGACCTGACGGAGGTCGTGCTCGGCTCCACTCGCGTCGACGAAGGTGGTCCCGTCGTAGCGGACGTCGAAGCTCCACAGCCAGCGTCCGTCATGGGAGTTGTAGGTGGCCCCGATCGACAGGGACCCGAGGCGGGTATCGAGGGAGAGATCGGTCCGCTTCACCTGGAGATTGCCTCCGGCCACGTTGACCCGGGCCCCGGGTACACCGACCCAGGCCAGGGCCTGGTACTCCGGTGCGCCGGGCGCCGTGTCGAGGGGCTTCCCGCCCTGCCCGTGCTTGCAGCCGGCATCCCCGGCGAGAACGAGAATCAGGTCCACCGCCAGCAGGTAGGCCGCCCGGGAGCGCCAGAGTCGGGTCCGCACGTCGAGAACCTCCAACTCGACCGCCGGGCGGCGCCGAGCAGACGCGGGACCATGGTCTCGGTATAGCGCGCCGACGCGAACGATCGATCGGCAAGAGCCAACCCAACGCGGCGAACCGCGTCCGCTGTCGTCGAAGATCGTCGAACTCCGATGGAGCCGGGTGCGTGCGCTACCCTGCACGCGTGCGCACCGCGGGCGTCGTCACGGCGGTCGGCCTTGGAGTGGTGCTCGCGCTTCTCCTCACGAGCCTCCTCGCGCGCCCAATGTGGAACCGGCTGATCGAACGCGTGATCTTCCAGCCTTCCCCGGGCGTCGACATCCACCCTGGGCAGGTCGGGCTCGAGGGGGAGGAGGTCTTCCTGACCACCGAGGACGGCGTCCGGATCCACGCCTTCCACCTGCCCTCCCCCGGCGCCACCCGCGCCATTCTGTTCCTACACGGCAACGCCGGGAACGCCTCCCACCGGCTTCCCAACGCGGCCGAGCTCGTGCGCCTGGGCGCTCACGTCCTGCTCCTGGACTACCGGGGCTACGGGCGGAGCGAGGGAACCCCCAGCGAGGCCGGCGTCTTCGCGGACGCGCGCGCGGGGCTGGCGCACCTGCTGGAGGAGCGCGGCGTCCCGGAGCGTCGCGTCGTGCTCTTCGGCCGCTCCCTCGGCGGCGCCGTCGCCGTGGACCTGGCCCAGGACCGGAAGCTGGCCGGCGTGATCCTGGAGAGCACGTTCACGTCGGCGGCCGACGTCGCTCGTGGCGCGTTCGGACCGGTGGGCGCCCTGGTCCGCGGCCGCTTCGAGAGCGACGTCAAGATCGCCCGGGTGCGCGCACCGCTGCTCTTCTTTCACGGCGACCGCGACGAGATCATCCCCTTCGAGCTGGGCCGGCGCCTGTACGAGCGAGCCCCCGAGCCGAAATCGTTCGAGACGCTGCGGGGCGCGGGCCACAACGACACCACCCTGGTGGGCGGCCGGCCCTACTTCGCTCGCATCGGGCGCTTCCTGGACGAGGTGGCCCCCGAGCCGGGGCCTCGGTGAGTCCCAGAGCGAGCCCGGACCGCGCCGCTCATCGCGCTCGGCCCTGGCGCGTTCACGAGCTGGCAGCCGACTTCGAGCTGCTCGACCTCTGGGAGATCCCGATCGAGGCCGACCCGGCCGCCGGCGACGACTTCGCGGCCTTCCATCACATGTTCCGCGCGCATGGCGCGCGCTTCACCGACAGGCCCGTCTACTCTCTGTGGCCTTCGAGTCCGTCGCAGCTGGCGCATCTCGTGCGCCTGGTCGGCCTCAGCCTGCTCGTCGGATTGCGCTCCGCGCTGGGCAGGGTCTTCCGCTGGGATCGGCCCGAGCGGCCCGACCCGATCCCGGGCTGCCCGGAGACGAGTCTCCGGGATCGACTCAGCGAGGAAGAATGGACCGCCGCTGCGGCGGCGGCTGCGGTGACTCGGGAGGAGCCGGGCGGCGCCTTCGGCTTCCAGACCGTCTACCAGCTGGAGAAGGAGGCGCTGCACGAGGTCTCGAACAAGACGATCCACGCGCTCCTGCACCTCTCCTGGGTGGAGTCCGCGGGGCGATCACCGAGTGTGGTGCTGGCGATCTATGTGAAGTCCCGCGGCTGGCAGAGCCGCGCCTATCTCGCCCTGATCAAGCCGTTCCGACATGCGGTGGTGTACCCCGCCTGGATCGAGCATCTGACCCGCACCTGGGCCTGCGTGCGCCCCGGAGTCAGTCCGCCGACGTCAGCTTGTAGGTGACCAGGGCGACAGCGACCTCATTCCCCTCGCCGTCGGTCACGCTGACCTCGCCTGTCGAGATGGACCGCCCCCGGCGCCGCACCCGGGCCGTCGCCAGCAGGTCCACGCGGCGGGCCGCGGACAGGAAGTTCACCGAGAAGCCGATGGTGGTGCCCCGAGCCCCCGACGTCAGGCTCGGGGAGGCCCAGAACGACGCGGTGGCCGCCATGTCGACCAGAGCCGAGATGGCGCCGCCGTGCACCAGGTCGCCCACGGTGGTCAGATCGGGTCGATAGGGCATGCGCACGCTCACGCGGTCTTCGGCCAGCTCCCCGAGCTCGACGCCGAGGAGCTTCCCGTAGGGCGAGCGGACGATCCCCTGCTCGATCCGGGTGACTTGTTCCGGACTCAGCTCGGCCATCGGGGACCTCCTCCGCGACTCAACAGGGATGGGTGATGGAGATGTGACGGGGCTGCGCCCGCACGCGCTCGATCCAGGCGCGCAGCGCCGGATAGGGCGCCAGATCGAAGCCGCCCTGGTCGGCCACGTGGGTGTACGCATAAAGAGAGATGTCGGCGACGCTGTACGCGTCCGCCACGAAGAAGTCGCGCTCCGCCAGGTGGGACTCCATGACCGCCAGGGCCGCGTGGCCCTTCTCGCGCTTCTCCTGCAGCACCGCCTCGTCCATGCCCTCCGCCGCGCCCGTGTGCACCCAGAAGCGCAGGACCGCGATGTACGGCTCGTGGCTGTACTGCTCGAAGAACATCCACTGGAGCACGCGGGAGCGCTCCAGGCGATCCCCGGGAAGCAGCGGCGTCCCCTCCGCCAGGTAGAACTGGATGGCGTTCGACTCGGCGAGCCGGCTGCCGTCTTCGAGCTCGAGCAGCGGGATCCGCCCGTTCGGGTTCATGGCCAGGAACTCCGGGGTGCGCGTCGCGCCCCGGGTGATGTCCAGCTCCACGCGCTCGAAGGGAATCTCGAGCTGGTGCAGCAGGAGCCGCACCTTGTAGCCATTCCCGGACTCGAGATAGTCGTACAGTCGGATCACGCTCGGAGCTCTGCCGGGTTGGGATGCGAGTTGCGCGCCGCCTGCCGGTGGCGGTCACGGACGGATTCGATCGCCAGGCCGGCCGGGTTCAAGCCGCCGGCGCGGGCAATCGATGTCTCGGGGAGCCTAACCGGGAGCCCCCCCATGCGCATCGCTCTCGTCGTCGAGGGAACTCGCGGCGACGTCCACCCCCTGCTGGGGCTCGGCAACGCCCTCCACCAGGCCGGCTGCGAGGTCCGGGTGTGCGCGCCTCCGGATTTCGAGGCCGAAGCCCGGGAACGCGGCTTCTCATTCCGGCCCATCGGGCCCAGCGTGCGCGTCTTCCTGGAGGAGCACGCCGGGAGCGTGGCGGGGGGCGGGCTCAAGGCGGTCGCGGCAGGGGATCGCTACCTCCGCCAGGCCCTGGACTGGCAGTTCGGCGAGCTGCCCAACGCCACGGCCGACTGCGACGGCATCTTCGCCGCGGGCGTGCAGTTCTCGGCGGCGTCGATCGCCGAGCATCACGGCATTCCGTACCGCTACGTGGCCTACTGCCCGCAGCTCCTCCCCTCCCGGGAGCATCCGCCCTTCGTGATCCCCGTCTACTCCATGCCGCAGTGGGCCAATCGGCTGGCCTGGTGGGCGGTGCGCGGCCTCTTCAACGCCACGATCCTGCGCCTGCTGAACCGGCACCGACGCCGGCTGGGGCTCGCGCCGGCGCGGGACGTCTTCCGCCACTTCCTTCGCGGCGGGGCGATCCTGGCGGCCGACGCCGAGCTGGCCGACGTGCCCCGGGACGGCGAGTTCGAGATCGAGCAGATCCCGTGCCTCCACCCGCTGGAGCCCGAGCGCCTGCCCGCCAAGCTCGAGGCATTCCTCGAGCAGGGGCCGGCGCCCGTCTACATCGGCTTCGGCAGCATGACGGACCCGCACCCGGCCCGCACGACGCGCACGATCCTGGAAGCCGTCGATCGCGTGGGCTGTCGCGCCCTGCTCTCGAAGGGCTGGGCGGGACTCGCCGAGGGCCCGCTCCCGGAGAATGTGCAGGCCGTCGACACCGTATCCCACGCCGCGCTCTTCCCCCATGTCGCGGCCGTCGTGCATCACGGCGGCGCCGGCACGACCACCACCGCGGCGCGCGTCGGTGCGCCGCAGATCCTGGTCCCGCACCTCCTGGACCAGTTCTACTGGTCCCAGCGCGTGCGCCTGCTGGGCCTCGGCCCGCCGGCCATCCCGCGCCCGCGCCTCAGCAGCGGCCGGCTGGCGGCGGCGCTGGTCGAGACCCTCGAGAACGAGATCGTGATCGAGCGCGCCCGCGATCTGGGCCGACGCCTGCGCGCGCGAGCCGCGGAGCCGATCGACGTCGGGCGGCTGCTCCGACGACTGCAAGGCTAGCCCGCCGGCACACCCGATACGCTCGCGCCATGCGCGATTCCGAGCCGAAGGTGCGCCTTCGGCCCACACTCCCGGCGGATCTCGACTTCGTTCTGGAGCTGGAAGGCCGTCCGGACAATGAGCCGTTCATCGGGCGCTGGTCTCGGCACGAGCACCAGCAGGCCATCGACGCGGCCGACCGGGAGCATTGGATCCTCGAGTCCCCGGCCGGCGGCGAGCACGAGCCACAGCAACAGCCCCAACGACTGGGCTACCTGATCGCCTACGACCTCACTGCCAGCGGGAACGGCGTCTACGTAAAGCGGATCGTGGTCGCCGAGAAGAGCCGGGGACTCGGCCGCAGAGCGCTCGCGGACTTCACCCGCCACGCCGTCGCAGACCTCGGGGCCGGATTCGTGTGGCTGGCGGTTCGCCCCGGCAACGACCGAGCCGAGCGCGCGTACCGCGCGGTAGGCTTTCGCAGACGGAGCGCCGCGGAGGCGCGAGAGGAGGCGCTATCGCGGGCCGCCGGTCGCTCGCCGCGGAGCCGCAACACGCTGATGGTCCAACGCGGCCAGGTCGACAGCTTCGCAACCGAGCGGATGGCGGCCGAGCGCATCGCCGAGCGCCACCTGGAGGAGCTCTGCCGCATGCACGCCGAGGAAGAGGTGATGGCGACCCTGGGCGGCGTGCACAGCGAGGCCCAGACCCGGGAGTTCCTCCGCGTGAGCCGGGCGCACTGGGAGGAGTACGGCTTCGGCCCCTGGATCCTGCGCGACGACGCCGGGCGGTTCGTCGGCCGCGTGTCTCTCCGGCACCTGGAGGTCGTCGCCGGCGGTCCGGAGATCGAGCTGGGCTACGCCCTCCGGTCCGAGTTCTGGAACCGGGGACTGGCCACCGAGGCCGCGCGACGCGTCGTGGCGCTGGCCCGGGAGCGCCTGGCCCTGCGCAACCTGGTCTGCTTCACGGCGGCCACGAATCGCGCGTCGGCTCGCGTCATGGAGAAGGCGGGGTTCGTGTACGAGCGCGACTTCGAGCACGCGGGGATCGTGCACCGTCTCCACCGCCTTCCCAGTCCTGAGTCCGGCTCTTAGGCCGCTATACTGCGCGCCCGCTTCCGTGGAGGGGTTCCCGTGACTCGACTCGGGATCGGGCTCGACTTCGGCACCACCAACAGCGCCCTGGCGATGGCGGGCGCCGAGGGCAGCCCCCGGGTCGCCACGTTTGCCGCCCGCGATGGCGAGACGCCCTTCTTCCGGTCAGTCCTCTACGTGGGCCGGGAGGATCGCGAGGACCTGCTCGAATCCGCGGCGGGTCCGCTCGCCATCGAGCGCTACCTGGCAAACGAGGGCGAGCGGCGGCTCATGCAGTCGCTCAAGTCCTTCCTGGGCAGCCGGCTCTTCACCTCGACGAACCTGTTCGGCCGCACCACCACCCTGGAGGAGCTGATCGGCCGGATCGCCCGGGCCGTGTGGTCCGAGGGCGGAGGCGCCGAGTGCGCGCAGCGGGCCGCGGTGGTGGTGGGCCGGCCCGTGCGCTTCGCCCGGGCCAAGGGGGTCGAGGACGACGCCTTCGCCGTGTCGCGGCTCGAGTCCGCGCTCTCGCTCGCCGGCATCGAGCGCTTCGCGTTCGAGCTCGAGCCGGTGGCCGCCGCCTATCACTACGAGCAGGGGCTCGACCGCGATGAGCTGGTCCTGATCGCCGACTTCGGCGGCGGCACCAGCGACTTCTGCGTGCTGCGCGTCGGGCCGGGCGCACGCGGCCGCGCGCGGCGGGAGGAGGACGTGCTCGGCACCGATGGGGTCGGCATCGCCGGCGACGCCTTCGACGCCAAGCTCGTGCGGCACCTGATCGCGCCGCGCCTCGGAAGGGGGACGGTGCACGACACCCTGTTCGGCCGGGCCATTCCCGTCCCCGGCTGGATCTACGCGGATCTCGAGCGCTGGCACCACCTGTCGTTCCTGCGCTCGCCCAAGACCCTCGCGCTGCTGCACGAGATCCGCCGGGGCGCATCCGAGCCCGAGCAGATCTCGGCGCTGATCCACATCGTGGAGCGCGACCTGGGCTACGCCCTGTACCGCGCCATCGAGCGGACCAAGACCGAGCTGTCCCAGCAGGAGGAGAGCGTCTTCCGCTTCGACGACCCGCCCGTGTCCATCGAGGCACGCGTTCGCCGCGCCGAGTTCGAGGAATGGATCGCCGACGAGGTGGCCGAGATCGCCGCCTGCGTGGATCGCCTGCTCGAGCGGACTGGCGAGAGCGAGGTGGACCGGGTGTTCATGACGGGCGGCTCGTCTTTCGTTCCCGCAGTGCGGCGCATCTTCGAGGAGCGCTTCGGGCCGGAGCGGCTGCGCTCGGGCGCCGAGCTCACCTCCGTCGCCAGCGGACTCGCGCTCTGCGCGCGGGATCGGGCCGGACAGAGGACCCGCTAGGCTCCGGCCAGAGCGTCCAGCGCGGCCTCGACCCGGTCGTACCCCACGAGCTCGGCCGGCACGGTTCGCTGCGCGATCAGCGTGGCGAGTCCCGCCACCGAGAGACCGGCCGCGCAGGCTGCCCACAGGACCACGCGCAGGATTGTGCGCCGATCGCCGCGCAGGGC
>JAPUKG010000092.1 GCA_027295775.1 Pseudomonadota bacterium | reverse complement strand
CCGGGGTGCAGGCCACGGCGAGTGCGATGCCGAGCCATACGGCCGTCGATCGGTGGGTCCCTTTCATGGCCGGGCACGGTACACGTCGCAGACCCAGTCTACGAGTCCAAGCCAGGAGCGCCTCTTCGTCGCGGGATGCGGAAGGTCAGACCGTAGACTAGACCCGGGACGATCAGGAGCGCGAGCAGGGGCAAGCCGAGGACCACGCCTCGCCACACTCCGAGGTGAACGGCGAGCAGGCCCGCTGGAACCAGAACCACCGCCAGTGGGCGGAGACGCGCGGGGTCCAGCCACTGTCGCCGTCGCGCCATTCGCAGCGCGATGTGCGCGACGGGCACCCAGAGGAACGAGGGCAGCAGGAGCGGCCAGACGACGACGATCCAGATGAGGACCGGGAAGGAGTCGTCGGGGGTCTGGGTGGGGCCGACGTAGAAGCCGAAGAGCCAGCCGATCACGAACGTGAGCGGCATATAGAGCACGAAGAAGAGGCCGACGTTCGCGAGGAAGGCCACGGTCAGTCGCCCTCCGGGATCTGTCGCTCGTAGAACGGCCTGGCCTGGGCGATCGCCTGGAGGAGTGCGTCGCGGTTGTGGCGCAGGTGCTGCTCGCTCACGCCGTCGCTGTACGGGATCCAGTCCCAGATGGGGATCTCGGCGATGCGGTCTTCGGAGAGGCGGTCTTCGAGCTCCGAGAGCCGGTCGAGCCACTCTTGGGCGAGCTTTGCGGTGGGCGCAGCCGGGCTCGCGCCCGCTACGCCGACGAAGATGGCGGCGGTGTGGGCGGCGCTGACGCGCTCCACCATGTTGTCGCGGAAGTCGGACATCTCGGGCCCGCCGGCGCCGTTGGCGACGTTCGAGAAGAGGTCCAGCGCCCACTGGGGGATCCGCTCGGGTAGCGGGCCGTCTTCTCCCAGCTTGCCGCCCGAGGAACGCAGGGCGAACCAGGCGGAGCGCTCGACCGGGATCTCGGCCGAGAGCAGGATCTCGCCGGGCGCGCTGGGCTTTGATTCGGTCTCGATGACCCGACCGTTCATGACCAACTCGACCAGGTCGATGCGATCCTGCTCCGGGTCGAAGTGCACGCGGCCGCGGATGGACACGGAGCCGGGCTTGTCGAGGTCGACGTCGTCGCCGGGCCCGGCACCGTTCACGCGGAGCTCGATCAGGGGGCCGTTGGATGTGAAGGTCCGGCCCGCGCGCACGGCGGCGACGAAGGCGGCGCGGTCCATGGGGCCGTCGACGTGCACGTAGAAGCGCTCGCGGCCGGGAAGGCCCGGGGGGCCGCAGGGGAAGTCGGTGCCGGCAGAGGGCGCGATCCGCACGCCCAGGTTCAGCATCTGGTACCAGACGTCGTAGTAGGGGACTTCGAACTGGAGGACCTCCATGAAGCGGACCCGGCCCGTCGGCGCGGAGATGGCCAGGCCGCTTCGCGCGTTGCCGATGCCCCAGTGGGCGAAGCCGCTGACGCCGCCCACGCGCTGCCCCTCCGCGAAGGTCGATTCGTAGACGATGTAGGTGTCGCGGTTGTCGACGCGCTGGGTGGTGCCCAGGGTGATGGTGTGGCCCAAGAAGTGGGTGCGGGGATGCTCCTGGCCGGCGAGCAGCAGGAGCTCCCCGTCGCGGTACGCGCCACCGTCTCCAAAGGAGTACTGGGGCGTCACGCTGAGCTGGACCTGGGTACCCATCTCCAGGAGGTTGGCGACGTGGAGGCCCTCGGCGCGCATCCAGCGCGCGATCCAGTCGTTCTGCTCGGGGCGGTTTCGGGTGATGTGCAGGTGGTCGTCCACGCCGTACCAGCCCCGGGCGGCCGGGTCCGCCCAGCGCTCGAGCTCGACGGTGACTTCCTGCGGGCCTCCATCCCCGATCTCCACGGCCTGCTCGGTGCGCCGGTACTCGGGCCCCTTGTAGGCGCGCAGCTTGTAGCTTCCGGGGGGCAGCGAGAGATGCGCGGTCCCGTCGGCGTAGAATTGAGTGGTACCCGTGTACGGGTTGTCAATCTCGCGACTCTCCTGGAGGGGGGCCAGCCATTCGGGGAGTGGTGCCACGAAGCACTCCCTCCGAACCAGGAGCCCATCTCGGGCGACGTGCGCGCGGCCCTCTGCGTCGATCAGCTCGATGCGCGCGGGCGTCTCCACGCCCGTCTCGTCGACGACGCGCAGGACGAGCTCGGTGTCCGCGTGGACCGAGGACGCGGCCAGCACGAGGAAGAACGAAACGACGGTGGCTCGCAAGGCGCCTACCCGACCAGGCTCACGACGAACGTAAGCAGGCCGACGAAGGCGGCGACGCCCAGGGCGGTGAGACCCGCCGTCGCGAAGTCGCCGATGCGGAGGGCGGTGGCCGCCCTGCCCGTTTCGGGGCGGCCCAGCCGGGGGCCCCAGTTCAGGTACCAGGGAATGGCCACCATGGCGACGGCGAGGTTGATTGGGAAGGAGTAGCCGCCGATCAGGAGGCGGGGAATGGCGTCGGCCCAGATCATGGCGAGGGCGCCGAGTGCCGCCGACAGGGAGATCGCGTGGCGCAGCGACGCCGCGCCGGCGACGCGCTTCGCCGCCAGCGCGATCAGCAGGCCGAACCACGCGATGATGCCGCCGGCGCCGATCGCAATGCCCCAGAGAAGCGCAGCCAGGACGCCGAGCCTTCGGCTGGCGCCGGAACGCGCGGCCTGCACGGCAGCGGTCGCGAGAACGAGGATCGTGAGCAGCACCGGGGCCGCGCTCCACCACGTGGCCCGCGAGAGGTCGCCCATCATCCACCAGAGGACGTGGCGG
The DNA here is from genome assembly GCA_027295775.1 of Pseudomonadota bacterium. Taxonomy (GTDB): domain Bacteria; phylum Myxococcota_A; class UBA9160; order UBA9160; family UBA4427; genus JAPUKG01. The sequence goes on along the minus strand of JAPUKG010000092.1, from coordinate 452 downwards.
AAGCCATCGGGGTTGCCCTTGGCGCCCACCAGGGTCAGCACGGCCCCGACGGCGATCACCCCCATCCCCAACCCGACGAGCAGATTGGTCACGTAGCGGACGCGTGAGAGAAGGTGGAGGACGGCGGCGTAGAGGGCGGCTCCCAGGAGGGCGCCGATCGCGAAGTCGGGGACGAGGCCCAAGAGGCCCCAGTCGAGGGCGCTGAAGCCACCGGCGGCGGCGCCGAAGGAGACCGCGAGGGTCAACATCTCGCGGCGCATGCCCATCTCGCGGCCCGTTCCCGAATGGGATGAGGAGGCGGCGGCCCCGGTGATCGTGGCCGAGACGGCCAGGCCGATCCCCACGGCGGCGGCCAGCAGCAGACGCGGACCATTGACGGCCAGGACGAGCGCCAGGTCCGCGGTCTCGGGGATTCGCACCCACAGCACCAGCGGGATGCTGACGAGGAGCGC
>JAPUKG010000091.1 GCA_027295775.1 Pseudomonadota bacterium | reverse complement strand
TCTCCGGCTACCCGACCCGGGGCAACCCGATCCTCGGGCTGGTGCGGACCAACGACATGTGGGGAGCGCCGGTGGCCGAGCCCGCGCTCGACGCCCTCGGCCTGCCCTATACGACCCTCTCCTACGCCAACGGGCCGGGCTACACGGGCGCCTCGCCCGCCCAGAAGGAAGGGGTGAAGCGCTTCCCGCACATGGTGGTCGAGAAGGAGGGCATCACCGCCGGCCGGCCCGACCTCTCGTCGGTGGATCCCAGCGACCCGAGCTATCTCCAGGAGGCCGCCGTTCCACTCCTGGCGGAGACCCACGCCGGCGAGGACGTGGCGATCTACGCCGGCGGCCCCGGCGCCGCCGCGTTCGACGGCGTGCGCGAGCAGACCTACGTCTACGACGGCATTGCCCGCGCCCTGGGCTGGTCGACGGCCGACTGACGCCGCGCTATCTGCGGACGACGATCTTCGCCCGGGTCTTCTCGATCTGGCCGAGGGGATTCGGCGCGAAGATCGTGTACGAGAGGCTGCGATCGCCCGCGGTGCACGAGATCGCGCCGTCCGCGCTCAGCACGAACTGGCCCGTCCGAACCTGCTCCGCGGAATCGAGCGAGCATTCGAGGTCCGCCGCGGCGCGGCGGTCGAAGATCACGCGGGCCGGGGAGGACGAGCGGTTGGCAATCTGGAAGCGCCCGCCGGGTGCGACCCGGATGGACGTGGGCGCCACGGCGGCGGGTTCGATGCGCACGAGTGCCTGTACACCGCCCGCTACGTCGGCACGCGCCGCCGGGGCGAACGCGGGCAGCAGCGGCGCCGGGGTGAAGAAGAAGAAGAGACACAGACGGATGATTCGCTTCATGGGTCGTTCCTCGTGGGCGCGCGTGGAACTGGAACGGAAACGGAGAGCAGTTCAGACGCCCTCCCCTACCAGGTATCGATCTCGCGCTGGAGCTGGCGCAGCGCACCCCGCAGTGAGGCGGGGTCCTGGGCCATCTTCACGCCGACCAGGACCCCCTGGAAGGTCACCGCGAGCTTCCGCGCGCGGTCCCGGAGCCGAGCGTCGGCACCGATCTGGCCGCTGTCCCTCGCCAGCTTGAGGCAGCGATGGAAGGCGCGCTCGATGCGATCGAAGTGCGCGCGCACCCGCTCGGCGGCGTCGGGATCGTCGAGGGAGCGCTCGACCGCGCAGTTCACCATGAAGCAGCCGATGCGGGAGTCCGGGGAGGCCACGGCGCTCGCCACTCGCTGGAAGAAGCGGCGCAGCGCGCCGAGTCCGTCGTCGCCGTGCTCGAGCTCCCGGGCCAGGTCACTGACCACCCGGTCCCGGTAGCGATCCATCGCCGCCAGGAAGAGCCCCTGCTTGTCACCGAAGGTGTTGTAGATGCTGAATCGGTTGATCCCCATGCGAGCTTCGAGATCGCCGATCGACGTGCCGTCGAAGCCCTGCTCCCAGAACAGATGCATGGCGCTGTCGAGCACCTGGTCGGGATCGAACTCCCGGGGGCGGGCCATCTGTAGTTTCTAACTGATCAGTTTGAAATCGTCAACTACGACCAGATCACGGGCCGGCGGTCCCGCCAGGGGCGGGCGTCCTCGAGCTGGGCGGCCAGCCGGAACAGGGTGGCCTCGTCGGCGTAGCGGCCCGCGAACTGCATGCCCAGGGGAAGCCCGTCCGCGCTCTGGGCCAAGGGCACCGACATGGCCGGCTGGCCCGTGAAGTTGAAGGGCGGCGTGAACGGGAAGGCGGTGGCCTGGCGCTTGGAGACTTCCCGGGGCTCGAGGTTCACCGGGTCGATGTGCCCGATCGGCGGCGGCGGCGTCCCCATCACCGGAGACAGGAAGATGTCCACCTCCTCGAAGAGCGACAGGATCTGCCGGTTCATCACCCGGAGCGAGCGCCACGCGCCCATCACGCCCTGGCCGCTGCGCTTCTGGCCGGCCACGATGCCGGCCCAGGTGAGCGCCTCGTACTCGTCCGGCTCCGGCTCGCGTCCCATCCGCGCCACACGCTCCGCGTGGGCGGCCGCCGCGTTTGCCTGAGAGACAGCGGCCTGGGCGCGGTAGAGCGCGCGGTAGTCCACGGGCAGTCCGCGCAGGGCGACCTCGTGGCCCAGCTCCTGGAGCAGCACGACGGTCTCCTCGAAGGCCCGCTGATTCTCCTCGTGGATCGGCCGACCGCTCGGTGTCTGCGACGACGCGGCGATGCGCAGCCGGCCCGGCGGCGTGGCCACCTCCTCGAGGTAGGGACGCGCCTTCGGCGGCGCCGGGTACGGACAGGCCGGCTCGGGGGCGTCGGTCGCGTCGAGCATGGCGGCGCTGTCCCGCACGCTGCGGCTCACCACGTGGTCCACGCCGAAGCCGATGGCGCGATCCGGGTCGGCGCGGCCGCTCGGGTTGCGCTCGCGCGTGACCTTGAGACCGAACAGGCCGCAGCACGCGGCGGGGATCCGGATCGAGCCCAGCCCGTCGCTGGCGTGGGCCAGCGGGACCATCCCGGCCGCGGTGGCCGACGCGGCCCCGCCGCTCGATCCGCCGGCGATGTGGTCCGGGTTCCACGGACTGCGGCAGGCTCCCAGGAGCATCGACTCACTGGTGCCGGTGATGCCGAACTCCGGCGTATTGGTCTTGCCCAGGATCACCACCCCGGCGGCGCGATAGCGGCGCGTCAGCTCGCCGTCCTCTTCGCTGACCTCGTGCTGGGTGAAGCGGCTGCCCTGGGTGCACGGCATGCCCTTCACGGGACAGCCCAGGTCCTTGATCAGGAAGGGAACGCCGCGGAAGGGGCCGTCGGGCAGGTCGCTG
>JAPUKG010000090.1 GCA_027295775.1 Pseudomonadota bacterium | reverse complement strand
CGAGAACGACTCCGACCAGGAGCTCCACCGGGCGAGCCAGTGGCTGGCCGAAGAGCTCGGGCCCGACGTCCCCTGGCACTTCACGGCGTTCCACCCGGATTACAGGATGCGCAACGTCGAAAACACGCCGGCCTCGACCCTCACGCGCGCGCGCGCCATCGCGCGCAGCTACGGGCTCCGCTACGTCTACACCGGCAACGTCCACGACGAGGAGGGGGGCAGCACTCTCTGTCACGAGTGTGGCCAGATCCTCGTGGGGCGGGACTGGTATCGGCTGACGGTGTGGAACGTCGGCGACGGCGGCTGCTGCAACCGCTGCGGCGCGCGCTGCGCGGGCGTCTTCGAGGCAGAGCCCGGCGACTGGGGACCCCGTCGCCAGCCCGTCCAGCTCTCAGCGGCGCGTCAGTAACAGGCAGCCGCCCAGCGGGCCGCCGCCCGCGGCGGCCACCGCCACCTGCGGATCCCCGGCCACCTGCCGGCCCCCGCCCTCGCCCCAGAGCTGGACGCACGCCTCGTGCAGGAACCCGTAGCCGTGCAGGCGGCCGGCCGAGAGCTGACCGCCCTGGGTGTTGAGGGGGATCTCGCCGTCCCGGGCGATGCGCGCACCGCCCTCGACGAAGGGACCACCCTCTCCCTTCCCACAGAAGCCCAGCGCCTCCAGCCAGGCCAGGGCGATGAAGCTGAAGCCGTCGTAGAGCTCGGCCACATCTACGTCAGCGGGCTTCAGGTCCGTGCGCGACCAGAGCATGGCCGCGGCGTCGCGCAGGGCCATGGTGGTGAGGTCGTCCCACTGGTCCCAGGACGGGCGTCCGCGCAGCGCCGACCCCGTCGCCTCCACCCGGATGGGCGGCCGGCGCAGGTCGCGCGCCACCTCGGCTCGGGACACGATGACGGCGGTGCAGCCGTCGGCGGGAACGTCGCAGTCGTACAGGCCGAAGGGCGTCGAGATGATGCGGGCGCCGAGATAGTCCTCCATCGTGAGCGGCTCGCGGTAGATCGCCTTCGGGTTCAGCGCCGCGTTCTTCCGAGCGTTGAGCGCGATCTGCGCCAGCTGCTCCCGGGTGGTGCCGTACTCGTGGAAGTGGCGCTGGGCGAACATGGCGATCCAGTTGGCGGCGGAGGCGGCGCCGAAGGGCAGCGTCCACTGCATGAAGCCGCTGGCCCGGAAGCCCTTGCCGCCGCTCGTGCCGATCCCGGCCCGGCGCCCGCCACCCTGGGCGGTGGCCTCCCACACAGTGCGGAAGCAGAGCACGTGGGTGGCGAGCCCGGTCGCCACCGCGGCGCAGGCGTTGATGACCGAGCCGAGCTGGCCGGGCTGCTCGGGCCCGCCGTTGTACCAGTCGACCTCGAGCCGCAGCATGTCCTGCACCTCGGTGCAGCCCGCGCCGGTGAAGCCCGGCGCGCCCGGCACCATCCCTCCCGGGTAGGTCGAGAGCCCGTTGATGTCCTCCCGGCGCAGGCCCGCGTCGTCGATGGCAGCCAGGCACGCCTCGGCCGTCAGGGCCAGGGGGTCGCGGTGGAGGCGCCGTCCCACCTCGGACTGGCCGATTCCCGTGATGACGGCGCGCCGCTCCAGGATCTCCACCTCAGTCCTCCGCCGGCTCGAACAACGGGAGGTGCACCCCGTCGCCAACGTCCTCGAACACGACCCGGACCGGCATGCCGATGCGCACGTCCTCGGTCGCGCAGTTCACCAGGTTGGTGGTCAGGCGCAGGCCCTTCTGCTCCTCGATCTCGACGATGGCCACCAGGTACGGCGGGTCGAAGCCCGGGATCCAGGGCTGGTGATTCTCCGTGAAGGTGAGCAGCTCGGCGCGGCCGCTCACGGCCTCGGGCGCGAGATCGAAGGACAGGCACTCGGGGCAGACCGGGGCCGGCGGGTGGACGAAGGTCCGGCACGCGCGGCAGCGGAGGAAGCGAAGCTCGCCGTCGGCACCACCGCGCCAGAAGTGCTCGTTCTCCGGCGTCACCAGGGGCAGGATGCGGCTGCGCGGTCGACTGGGCTCGTCGGTCATCGGCGTCGGCTCTGTTGGCGGGGGCCGATTCTAGCCGCGTGATATGCTCGCTGCCGATGGCGAAGCCGGCGCAGCCCACCGTCCCCATCCGCGACGCGTACGGCACCGGCATCTTCCGACGCCGGATCCGGCTGCGCCAGGAGCCGGGCGTGGCGTCGGGCGAGCTCGAGGACGACTTCCACCACTTCGCCGCCACGGTGCGCCACGACGGAGAGCGCGTGACCGGTGCCACCGGCGTGGCCTCCCGCTACCCGTGGACCACGTGCCCGGGCGCGGTCGATCCGCTCGCGCGGCTCCGGGGCCTCGCCCTCTCGCGCTCGCTGCGCTCGGTGGCCCGCTTCACCGATCCCCGGGCCCAGTGCACGCACCTCTTCGACCTGGCCAGCCTGGCGGTGTCGCTGGCGGCCAGCGATCGGCCCGGCGTTCTCTACGACCTGGCCGTCCCCGACCGAAAGGACGGCGCCACCACCATCACCCTCCACCGCGACGGCGAGCTCCTGCTGCGCTGGGCGCTGGAGGGAATCCGGATCGTCTCCCCGGATCCGTTCGCGGGGCACAACCTCGCGGGCGGGGGCTTCGCCGCGTGGAGCGAGGCCGAGCTCGATGCCGACACGGCCGAAGCGGCCCAGGTGCTGCGCCGCGGTGCCCTGATCGCCATGGGGCGCGCCTACGACATGGATCAGGTGCCGGTCGCCCGGGGCTTCGCCTCCGCCGCCGGCGGCAACTGCTACAGCTTCGCCCCCGAGCGGGTCGACGACGCGAAGCGCGTGCTGGGCACGATGATGGACTTCACCGACGCCCCGGAGAAGCTCCTGGCCATCGAGCGCGAGTAGCGCCAGCGGCTTCCGGGGCGGCAGGCTAGTCCCTTCCCGTGACCGTTCGGTGCAGGATGTGCGCCGAGGTCTCGACGAGCTGGTCGCGGGTCACGCCGAATGCGCCGAGCTCCTGATGATAGGCGGCCAGGCGCTCGAGGATCGCCGCCATCGCCGCTGCCGCGGCATGGGGATGGATCTCGCCGCGCACGCGGCCGGCCTCTCGCGCGGCCTCGATCTGCCGCGCCAGGGCCTCGATCACCGGCGAGAGCGCCTTGCGGCGCACCGCCCGGAAGCGCCGGTCGCCCTCGTCCGAGGCCAGATTGCGCACGCGCAGCACCGCCTGGTGGCGATCCCAGTGACGGATGAAGGCGTCGACGATGCGCCGCGCGCGGGCGAGCCCCTGGGCGTCCCGCCAGCTCCCCTCGATCTCCTCCACCACCGCCGGCATCTCGTCCGACGCCTGCTCGGCCAGGCGCAGCACCACCTCCTCCACGTCCTTGAAGTACTGGTAGAAGGTGGCGGGCGAGGTCTCGACGGCGCGCGCGATGTCCACCACGCGCAGGTCGCGCACCTTGACCTTCTCCAGCAGCTCGGCGGTGGCGTCGAGCAGCCGCAGCCGCGTGCCCCGGGCCCGGGGACCCAGGACGCGGCCGCTCTGATCGACGAGAGGGCTGCGCGGAGGCGCCACGGCCGTGGGTCAGACCCGCATGATCTGGCCGCCGTCGACGCCCAGGATCTGTGCCGTGATCCAGCCGGCGTCGTCGGAGAGCAGGAAGAGGCAGGCGCCCACCATGTCCGCGGGCTCGCCCACCCGGGAGAGCGGCATGCTCGCGATAATCCCCTTCAGGATGGACTCGGGCACGGTCGTGCGGGTGGCCTCGGTGTCCACCGGACCGGGGGCGATGGCGTTCACCCGGATCTTCCGCGGCCCGAGCTCGCGCGCCAGACTGTGGGTGATGGCGTGGAGCGCCAGCTTGGCGATGCCGTAGTAGCCGGCGCCCATCCATGCGGCCGACGAAGACTGGTTCACGATCGCGCCGCCGCCCCTCTCGATCATGGACTTGTAGACCGCCCGGGTGCACAGGAGCGCCCCCGTCTGGTTCACCGACATGAACTTCTCGTAGTAGTCGAGGGGCACCGTGAGCAGCGAGTGCATCTCCATGCCGCCGTAGATGGCCGCGTTGTTCACCAGGTAGTCGACGCCGCCGAAAGCACTCGTCGCCGCCTGGCCCATGGCCCGGGTCGACTCCTCCGAGGCCACGTCGGTGCGCACGAAGAGGGACTTGCCGCCGGCCTCGGAGATCTCCGCTGCCACGCGCTCGCCCTGGGCCTCGTCCAGCTCGGCGATCACCACCGAGGCGCCCTCGGCCGCGAGCCCCTTGGCGTAGCTCTCGCCGATGCCCCGGCCCGCACCGGTCACCACGGCCACCTTGTCCTCGAATCGCACGTGGGTCTCCCTTCTATGCCCGCTATTCCGCAGGCGTCGCGTAGATCTGCGCGAGCTGCATGGTGATGTCCTGGGCGGTCACCGGGCGGGGGTTGTCGCTGGGCGGGGTCCCGCCGCCGGTCTCGAGCAGGGAGAGATCCACATCGGTGGCCTCGGCGCGCAGCGCGCCGACGGTGCACTTCTCCCGGGGCCGCTCGGCGAAGACGTCCAGACGGAACTCGCGCAGGGCGTTCTCGTGGGTCATCTGGTTGATCTCGTCGTCGGGAACACCGTCCAGGCTGCGGGACAGGATCTCCGGCGCCTTCGGCCAGGTGGTGTCCGAGTGCGGGTAGTCGCACTCCCAGGTGATGGTCTCGATGCCAACGGCGTGGCGGTTCTTCACGCCCACCGGGTCGTCGATGAAGCACGTGATGATGTGCTCGCGGAAGACGTCGCTCGGGAGCTTGTTCCCGAAGTCCTGGTGCGTCCAGCGGTGGTGGTTCTTGTAGACGTAGTCGGCGCGCTCGAGAAAGTACGGAATCCAGCCGATGCCGCCCTCGGAGAGCGCGAACTTCAGCGTGGGGTAGCGCCGCAGCACCTGGGACCAGAGCAGGTCGGCGGCGCAGCTCACGATGTTGATGGGCGAGACGGTGATCATCACGTCCACCGGGGAGTCCATCGTGGTGAAGGACATGCCGGAAGCCGAGCCGATATGGATGCAGACCACCGTGCCCTGGTCGGCGCAAGCCTCCCAGAACGGATCCCAGTACTCGTTGTGCAGGCTCGGGAAGCCCACTTTCTCGGGGTTCTCGGTGAAGCTGACGGCGTGACAGCCCTTCTTCGCCATGCGCCGCACCTCGTCCGCGGCGAGCTTCGGATCCCAGAGTGCCGGCAGGGAGAGCGGGATGAAGCGGCCGGGGTAGCTCCCACACCACTCGTCCACGTGCCAGTCGTTGTAGGCCTGGAGCATGACGCGAGCCAGCTCCTTGTCCTCCTGGCGCGCCCAGAGCGCGCCGCAGAAGGAGGGAAACGACGGGAAGCACATGGAGGCGAGGACGCCGTTGGCGTTCATGTCGCGGATGCGCTCGTGGATGTCGTAACAGCCCGGGCGCATCTGGGCGAAGGCCGTGGGCTCGACGCCGTACTCCTCCGGCGGGCGACCCGCGACCGCGTTGAGCCCGATGTTGGGAAGCTGCTGGCCTTCGAAGAGCCACATGTCCGAGCCATCTGCCTTGCGGACCATGCGCGGGGCGCGGTCGGCATAGGAGGCGGGGATGTGGTTCTTGAACATGTCGGGGGGCTCGACGACGTGGTCATCGACGCTCA
>JAPUKG010000009.1 GCA_027295775.1 Pseudomonadota bacterium | reverse complement strand
TTCGGACCGAGCCGCTGTGATCAGTCGAGTGACTGGGGTCGAGCCACGCGGCGCGATCCGCGTATAGGGGATCGCGTCAGGCGGAACGCGGATGCCCGCAGATGCGAACGAGCTCTATCGAACCCGGGATGTGGTCGAGATCCTGGGCATCTCCCGCCGCCAGCTCCAGTACTGGGCGCAGACGGACCTGATTGCGCCCACGGTGAAGACCCCGGGCGGTCATCACCGCTTCACCTTCGACGATCTCGTGGCGCTCAAGGCGGCCAAGCGCCTGATCGACGCCGGCGTCTCGGTGCAGCGCATTCGCCGCAGCATCCAGGCGCTGCGCAAGCTCCTCCCGGGCGTGGACCGCCCCCTCTCCGAGCTGGTGCTCGTGGCGACGGGGGACGTGGTCCTGGCATTCTGGGAGGGTACGGTTTTCGAAGCGGTCTCGGGCCAGGAGTGGGTCTTCGAAGTCGCGCAGTTCCAGAGCGAAGTCGAAGCCTGGAGGCGCGAGGCCGAGAAACGGTTTGTTCGGGGGGTACGACCGGTTCGCCGACAGCGGGAGTGGATTCGCACGGCCTGAGGTAGGGAGTGGTGTCCGGAGACGGCCATGCTCCGGAACTCGAGTCGGCTGGTGTAGTTTGAGATGGAGGCGCAGCCTGCGCACCCCGCGAGGGACCAAGCGATCGACGCTGGATCAGGCGTCGATCGTTGGGGGGGGACAGGGCTATGCGCACCATCGCCATCGTGAACCAGAAGGGGGGCTGCGGGAAGACGACCACCACCGTCAACCTGGGCGGAGCGCTCGCCGCCGACGGTTTTCGGGTGCTGATCGTCGACCTCGACCCGCAGGCCCACGCGAGCCTGGCGCTGGGCATCGACCCGGACGAGCTCGACGAGAACCTCTACGAAGTGCTCGCCGAGCCGGGAGGCGCCAACCACCTGGAAGAGGTGATCGTGAACGCGGGGGACAACCTCGACCTGGCGCCGTCCAGCATCGTGCTCTCGGCCCTGGAGCAGAAGCTCGCCAGCGAGCGCCAAGACTCGCGCACCGAGCGCCTGGCGGCGGCCCTGGCGAAGCTCCCGCCCCGCTACGACTACGTGCTGGTCGACTGCCCGCCGAACGTAGGGCTGCTGACGTTCAACGCCCTTCGCGCCGTGCGCGAGGTGATCATCCCCCTCGAGACGAGCTACTTCGCCATCGACGGCGTGCAGAAGCTCCTCGAGACCATCGGCCTGCTCGCTGACCGGATCGGAATCGACCTGTCGGTGCGCATCCTGCCCACGCTCTACGACGGGCGAACCCGCTTCGCGCGCCAGACGCTGGCCGAGATGCGCGAGCTCTTCAAGGACCTCTGCTTCGACGCGGTGATTCGCCAGAACGTGAAGCTCCGCGAGTGCGCGAAGCGGGGCGTGCCCATCAACCTCTACGCGCCGTCGGCGAACGGCGCTCTCGACTACGCCGCCGTGGCCATCGAGGTGGAGGCGTCGCCGCCGGATCAGACGATCGCACTGGAGGATCGCCAGGCCGAGGTCGACACCGCGCGTGAGGTCGTCGTCCGCTTCCGAGACGCCCGGGCCGGCGACGTCCGAATCGCGGGCGACTTCAACGGCTGGGTGCCCGACAAGGGGGTGCGCTCACGCGTCGACCGGGAGGGAGAGACGCGGGTGTGGACGAAGATCCTCCACCTGCCGCCCGGGACCTACCAGTACCGCTACATCGTCGACGGGGAATGGCGGGAGGATCCGGACAACGCCCAGTCGCTGCCCGTCTCCGGCGGTGGGCGCAACTCGATCCTCGTGGTGCGCTAGCACTGGAGGCCCGCTAGCGAATTGCCCCGCGACCTGGCCGACGTCCTCCACTACCTCCTGCCGGAGGCTGAGCCCAAGGCTGCCCGGACGCCACCGGTACACGCGGGCCCGACGCCGGCTCGGCGGCCCGCCGCCCTTCCCCTGGTCGGCGTCCCGATCGGCGAGAGCGACGTCGTCCGCTCGGCGCTGACCTGGAACCTGGCGGTGGAGATCGCCCGGCTGGGCGCGCGCGCCTTGGTCCTGGCCCCGAAATCCGGTGGAGACGAGGCACTGCTCCCCGTGTCGGGGGTCGGTCCGGTGGGTGTCGAGGTCGTGCACTCGGACGCCCGCGGACTCGGGGAGCTTCACCGCCACGCCATCGACGTGGCGGTCGATCGGGCCGCCGAAGCACCGGAAGGTGGCGTGGTCTTCGTGCGCATCCCGCCGCCCTGGTTGGCGGGCCTGGCCGAGAGCTCGAGCCTGCTGCGCTGGTGCCTGCTCTTCACGTCGGGCGACGCCCGGGAGCTGCTGGAGACCTACGGAATCGCCAAGCTCATCCTCGGCGCCAACGAGTGTGCCCGGGTCGGCATCACGGTTCACGGCGCGCGGCGGCTGGCGGACGCCGAGCAGGCCTTCGCCCGGTTGACTCGCTCGACAGAGCGCCACCTCGGACGCGAGCTGGCGAGCTACGGTCTGCTCGTGGACGATCTGGACGTGTACCGGGCGATCGTGGCGCGCCGGCCCATCGGGCTCGCCCATCCCCAGTCCCCCGCGGCCCGAGCCCTGCGCGACGTCGCGCGCCTGGTGCTCGACGACGCCCGGGAGATGGCCGTTGTCTGAGCGAGGGTCGCTGCCCCGAGATTCCCGCGACGCGCTTCGCAGGTCGGTGCGCGACCGAATTCGAGACTTCGGCCCCTCGCTGCGGGTGATTGCCGAAGACGTGATGGGCGAGCGCTCCACCGCGGATCTGGTGGCGGTGGATGACCGCGGCCAGGTGACCCTGATCCTGATCGGCGAGGCCGGTGACGACCCGACACTCCTGACCCGGGCCTTGGCCCTGTGCAGCTGGGTGTCGGCCCGGCTCGCCGACTGGGCCCAGATCGGACCCGAGCTACGGCTGGATCCAGACGCCCCGGTCCGCGCCGTGCTCCTCTGCCCCGACTTCGACCCGGAGACCCGGAGCGCCGCGGCCAGCCTGGGCGCCCAGGCCCCGGTGCTCGCGTGCTACCGCGAGGCCCACAATGGCGCCCAGGACGGATTTTGGATCGAGGCGGCGTCCCCGTCGGTCGGGGCAACCGCTCGAGCGGCCACGGGCTTGGGACGGCACACCCCCGAGCCCGCGGTGTTTCGGAGCGGCCTCAGCGAGGCGGATCTCCACCTCACCGCCGAGGAGCGCCGCGATTTCGAATCCTAGCGCGAGATCCCCACGGGGATCTCGTCCCTGACGGTTTCCGTCACCCCTGACAAATTTTGACACCCGCAACCCTCCCCGGGCCACATCTCCCTATGGGGAATGCCCGAGCCGAAAGGCCACGGGCGAGGATGGAATTGGACCTGGGAAGAAGGGTGCCTCTCCTTGGCTCGACCTGATCTCGATAGCGTGGCCCGCCTGCCCGACGAAGTCCTCGTCAAGCAGATGTGTGAGGGCGACGAGGCGGCCTTCGAGATCGTCTACGAGCGCTACTTCCCCCGTATCTACCGCTTCGTCGAGAAGCGCCTGAACAACCGCGCCGACACCGAAGAGACGGTTCAGGAGGCCTTCATCAACGTGTTCTCCTCGATCGGGTCGTTTCGGGGAGACGCGCCCTTCGCCGCCTGGGTGTTCGGCCTGACGCGCCGGACCATTGCGGCGCGCTTCAAGAAGAAGCGCCACGTCACTGTGCCGCTGACGGAGGACGATCCGGACCGGGGCCCCGCAGCCACTGCGGCGGCCCCGGATCCCACTCCCCTCGAGGCCTACGAGGTCAAGGAACGGCTGGCCCAGATGGAAACGACGGCGCGCACCAAGCTCACCCAAGAGCAACGCACCCTGTTCCGCATGCACCACCTGGAGCACCGTCCGATCAGCGAGATCGCGAAGACACTCTCCAAGTCCGAGGACGCGGTGAAGTCGAACCTCTACCGCGCCCGGCGGATCCTCCTGGCTCACTAGGAGCACCTGCCGTCCCGCGATAGACTCCCGTCACCGTGACGGAGCACGCTCTCTTCGATCACGACGCAGCCGAGCCGCTGGCATTCCAGCGGCGCGAGACCGCGCCGCCAGAGGCCTTCGCCGGTGCGCGCTGCGTGCGCTTCGAGCTGACCTCCCGCGGCGACCGCGTTCCTGGGCGACTGCTTCTCCCCGCCTCCGAGACCGGCGCGCCGCACCCGCTGGTGCTCCTCCAGCATGGCGCGGGCGGCTCCATGGAGTCGCCGTACCTCGATGCGGGGGGGCCGTGGGTGCGCGGCGGTGCGGCGGTGGCCACCATCGACTTCCCCCTGCACGGCGAGCGCAGCAACGCGAAGTTCAGCGCAGTTCTGGCCGCCCCGAACCACGCGTCCAGCGAAACGCTGCGCATCGAGTTCGCCCGACAGTCGATCATCGACCTGCGTCGCACCGTGGACGCGCTCGCCGCCCTGCCCGAGATCGACGGCGAGCGCATCGCGTACGGCGGCTTCAGCCTCGGCGCCATGCTCGGCGCCGTATTCTGCGCCGTCGATCCGCGGCCTTGCGCCGCCGCCCTGGCCCTGGCGGGCGGGGGCTTCGGCCCGGACGCGATCGACCCGTGTCGCTTCGTCGGCGCCGTGTCACCGCGGCCGATCCTGTTCGTCAACGCGACCCGGGACGAGACGGTGCCACGGGCGGCGACCGAGGCGCTCTACCAGGCGGCGCAGGAGCCCAAGAAGATCGAGTGGTTCGACGGCAGCCACCAGCAGCTACCGGGCGTGGCGCTGAAGGCGATGTGGATCCACCTACGCGACGCGCTCGGCCTCTGAAGCCGGTGGGTGGCGCAGGGCGAGCAGTGTGCCGGCGGCGACGAGGATCGGGATCAGCAGAAAATTGAGGCCGGGCACCAGCGCGGTGACGAAGGCCGACGAGCCGAACCCGAGCATGCGCGGAAGGTTGCCGACGACCCAGACGCGCCGGCTGCGAAACGGGACCCGGCGCCGGTCGAGAGCGTAGCCCGCGTAGTCCAGCGGCAGGAAGAGGATCGTGAACCCGATCATGGCCGGCGCGGCCAGGAGCTGCGCGCCGGGAACCACCGCAGCCAGCGCGAAGATCGCCGCCCACACGCCCACGAAGAAGAGCAGGCGGCGCAGCTCGTTCCACATCGACGCGCCGGCGTCGCGAAGGACGCCCCGCAACCCGGTTCCCGCTTCGACGGGCTGCCCCGACACGATCCGCTCCACGCGCTCGGACAGGGTGTCCAGGATCGGCGAGGACAGCAGCTTGGCCACGAGGAAGCCAAGCACGAGCGACAGGCCGGCCGCCGCCAGAAAGAGCAGGGTGCCGAGCAGCGCAAGCACGACCCGCGCCGGGCCCACCCACAGCCACTCGTACCACGAGCCGGCCTCGAGCACGGGGATCCATCCCGAGACGAAGCCGTGGATCGGGGTGGCGTACTCGATCACCAGGCCGAGAGCCACGGCGACCGACACCAGCGATAGACCCACCGGCGCTGCGGCCAGCGCCCACAAGCTTCGGTTGCGCCGCAACACGCCGAAGCCCTCCAACGGGAGTCGAAAGCCCGAGACGGCGGCGGCGACGGACGATCCCCCCGCCTCGGAAACATCGGGCGTGGCGGGAGCGGCGGACACGTTCGGAATGGCGAACCTCCTCGCTCCAGGCGAGAGCGGCGACGACGACGACGCCTATACTACCGGCTCGTTCACGGGGGGCCCCACATGAACCGGAACCTCCTCGCTCTGCCGGCGCTGGCCTGGCTGTGCACCGCCAGCCTCTCGTGCGCTCCGGCCGGCCCCGAATCCGCCGCCGCAACGGGCGACGAGACGGCCGACTCGGCCGTCGTCGCCTGGATCGCGGACGCCCCCGTCACCCAGGCCGAGCTCGACGAGTGGATCCGCGACGAGCTCTTCGAGCGCGAGGTCATCTCCAAGTCGGATGCCGAGCAGTACGAGCTGCGGTCCAGCGCCCTCGAAGAGCTCGTGACCCGGCGCGCAGCCGAAGCCGAGGCAGCCCGCTTGGGGATCAGCCGGGAGGATCTCCTCCAGCAGAAGGTCGACGCCTTCGACCCGGTGACCGACGAGGACATCGGGGCGTTCTTCGAGCGCCACCGAGCCCGATTCCGACCCGGGGACGCCCTCGAGCAGCGGGGGCCCCAGATCCGCAGCTACCTGGAGAGCGAGCGCGCCGCCGAGGCGCTCGTCGCGCTCCGCGACAGCGCGTCCGTGCGCATCGTGCTCGAGCCGCCGCGCACCGAGGTCGCGGCCACGGGTCCGTCCAGGGGTCCCCAGGGTGCGCCGGTGACGATCATCGAGTTCAGCGACTACCAGTGCCCGTACTGCAGCCGCGCCGAGCCCACGGTGCAGGAGGTGTTGGAGCGGTATCCCGACCGGGTTCGCCTGGTCTTCCGGCACCTGCCGCTCGACTCGATCCACCCGCAGGCCCGGGGCGCGGCCGAAGCTGCGGCGTGCGCCGAGCAGCAGGGTCGCTTCTGGGACTTCCACGAGCAGCTCTTCGCCAACCAACGCGCCCTCGGCGCAGACGCCCTGCGCGGCTATGCGGAGGGTCTGGGCCTCGACCTGGCGGCCTACGACGAGTGCGTCGCAGATCCCGAGGTGAAGGCGCGGGTCCAGACCGATGTCGACGAAGCCAACGCCCTGGGCATCCGCAGCACGCCGGCGTTCTTCGTGAACGGAATCCGGCTGTCGGGCGCCAAGCCCATCGGGGACTTCGTGCGCGTGATCGAGAGGGAGCTGGCCGGCGGGATGTCGCTGGCGCCGGAGGGCTAGGAGCCCGCCAGCTCCTGGATGCGCAGCAGAAGCCGGTCCCGCTCCCGGGTCATGCGATCCAGGCTCTCCGCCTCCAGGTTGAGTCGCAGCACGGGCTCCGTGTTGGACGGCCGGAGGTTGAACCACCAGTCGTCGTAGCGGACCAGCAGCCCGTCCAGCTTCGAGACCTCCCCGGCACGACCGTGCTCGGCCTCGATCTGCTCCAGCACCCGGTCCACATCGGCGACTCGCGAGTTGATCTCGCCGCTCGCCGCGTAGCGCCGCAGCGGTGCGATGATCTCCGAGAGAGGCCGGCGCTCGGTGCCCAGCACGTCGAGCATGGCGACCAGGGCAGCGCAGCCATCGTCCGCCACGAGCGTATCCGAGAAGCGGAAGTAGAAGTGGCCGGACAGCTCGCCCGCGAAGATCGCACCGCACTCGCGCATCTGCGCCTTCACGAAGGAGTGACCCACTCGGCACATCACCGCACGTCCACCGGCCGATTCGATCTCCTCGGCCACCGCTCGGCTCGAACGAAGGTCGTAGAGCACCAGGGAGCCGGGCCGGCTCGCGAGCTGTCGGCGGGCGAGAACCGCGGTGACGAGATCCGACGAGATCGGCTCCCCGGACTCGTCCACGAAGATGGCACGATCCCCATCACCGTCGAAGGCCACGCCGAAGTCGGCGCCGCTGCTGCGCACTGCCGCCTGCAGATCCACCAGGTTCTCGAGCTCGAGCGGGTCAGCCTGGTGGTTGGGAAAGCGGCCGTCGGGCTCGAAGTAGAGGCGCTCCACGCGCAGGGGCAGCATCTCGAGCAGCGGCTCGAGTCCCACCGAGGCCATGCCGTTGCCGCAGTCGATGGCGACGTGCAGCGCGGGCCGCTGGCTGCCGACCCCGAGCACGTGCTCGGCGTATCCGACCGACGCGTCCTCGCTCCGGCGCCGTCCCGGCGCGGCCGCGGGAGCCGCACTCCGCCGCTGGTCGACGAGCGCCTCGATCTCGCGCAGCCCGCTGGCCTCCCCCACCGGAATCGCGTGCTGGCGACAGAGCTTGAATCCGTTGTAGGCGGCGGGATTGTGCGAGGCGGTCACCATGATCCCGCCCCCGCTGCCCAGGCGATCGACGGCGTAGTAGAGCATGGGCGTCGACACGAGCCCCAGATCAACGACGTCGACGCCCTCGTCGATGATGCCCTGTATCACCGCCTCGCTGAGCTCCGGCGAGCTCTCGCGGGCGTCCCGTCCGACGGCGATCTCCGGAGCACCGAGGAAGTGAGCGGTGGCACGACCGATCCCGTAGGCCGTGTCGGCGTCGAGCTCCTCGGGGACCAGACCGCGAATGTCGTAGGCCTTGAAGATCGGCACGGCGCGCATTCTACGAGGCCGGCCCCCGACTGGAAAGTGTCGTCTCAGGGGTGGTTGACCCCGACCCCGGTTGGCGTCACCCTCTTCGGTATGTTCGGACTGGGCGCCTGGGAGCTCATCATCATCCTGGCCATCGTCGTACTGCTGTTCGGCGCGCGACGACTCCCCGAGATCGGTTCGGGCATCGGCAAGGCGATCAAGAACTTCAAGGCCGGCATCAGCGGCAAGGACGAGATCGACGTGACCCCCGAGAAGGAGGAGGTCACGGACGGCAAGCCTCCGAGCTAGGAGAGTCGGGCTAGGGCGTCTCCGCGGCAAACGGCTGGAGCGGAATCGCCTCGACCACGCCGACCGGCACGGCTGTCGGCTCGGGCGCCTCGAGGCTGGGCTCGAAGGACTCGAAGGGCCGCGCCTCGGCCCGCTCCACCCGCAGGCGTTTGGCCTCGGCGGGCACCCGCTCGAAGATCGCCTGGAAGCGCAGCGAGCCCCCGCGCTCCACGGAGGTGGTAGCCAGCTTGTCCGCGGCGCGGGCCAGGGATCCGCGCAGGGCCTCGGGTGGCAGCTCGCGGAGCGCGGGCTCGGACAGGGGAACGCCCAGGCGGGCGCGCCCGGAATCCAGCTCGAGGGGCCGGCCCACGGGTCCCAGGAGCGCCGCCTGCCAGGGGCCCGCCCGGTCCAGCGAACCGCCGTCGCGGTTGCGAAGCTCTCCGGTCACCGACAGGAGCGTCCCCGAGCGCGCCGTCTCGACCCAGTGACTCTCGACGCCGCGGGCGACCCAGCCCGCGGATGCGACCGCGGGCTCCGGGCGCGTGACGGGGTGGAAGCCGGGAACGAGGCCGCGTACCAGGCCCAGCGCCAGGAGCGACAGAGCGACGAACCAGCCCGCGGCGCGACCCGCGCTGCGCAGCGCCCGGAGGCCGGGGCCCTCCTCGCGGGTGTCCAAGGCGGCCGCCTGCAGGACTGGACCGGACGAGTGGAGCGCGCTCTCAGCGGGTCGGTCGCTGGGCGCGGCGATGGACATCGCCTCGGGGGCGGGCGGATCCTCATCGCCGAAGAAGTCCCAGTTCTCAGGCTCGCCCAGCTCTTCCCTGCCGCCCTCCAGGAGCGGGTCGATCGCATCGGTCTGCGCGGACTCCCCGATGGAGGGCGAAGCCTCCGCGCCTCCGAGTCCGGTCTCGGCATCGGCCTCGGCCAGCGAGGAGAAGTCGTCGACGCGGCCGAAGCTGGTGACCTCCAGGCTCGAGTCGCCGGCGCCGTCGTCTTCGGAGGCGAGGGCGACCGCGTCGTTCTCGACGGTGTCGGTCGCCGGGTCCGCGTCATCATCGGGGTCGAGCTCGTTCGATCCGGGGACCGCGTCGTTGAACTCCCAGTCGCTCTCCTCGCCGTCGTTGGCGCTCTCCTCGCGGGTGTCATCGGCGTTCTCCTCGGCTGCGAGGTCCTCGGTAGACGCGGGCGTACCGGCCCCGGGCTCGAGCGCCTCCTGGGCCAGGGCATCCGCTTCTTCGGCGGGGCTGGCACCGGGCCGGCGCAGGAAGAAGGAGTGCTTGCAGCGGGAGCAGCGCACCCGGATGCCCTCCGCGGGCACGCGGCTCTCGTCCAGCTGGAAACGGACCGAGCACTTTTCGCATTCGACGATCAAGAGGCGCCTTCCGGTCGGGCGCGCCGGTACTGCACGGGAGTGCCTGTGCTAGCGTCGGCGGCCGAAAACAGCTTGTCCTTTCAGCTGTTTCGGAAGCGCTCGCGCGCGGCTTGAGCCAAGCGTCGGCTCTGTCTCGACCTCGGACTCGAGCTCTCGCTGGACTGGAAGGGATCCCATGGTGGCGGAACGGGAGCCCTCGCTCCTGGAGCGCCGGCTCGTGATCGTGACGGGCAAGGGCGGCACCGGCAAGACCACGGTGGCAGCGGCTCTGGCCCTGGCGGCCAGCCGCGCCGGCAAGCGGGTGCTGCTGGCCGAGGTGGGGCGCGCCGAACAGCTTCCGCGGCTGCTGGTTCCGAACGGCGAGCCCGTCGGCTACGCCGGACGCGAGCTGCTCCCGGGGCTCCGGGCCATGCGCATCGACCCCTTCGATGCGCTGGCCGAGTACCTGACCCTCCAGGTGCCGGCGCGGCGCCTGGTGAATCTCGTGTTCCGCAGCCGGGGCTTCCGCCAGCTGATGGAGGCCTCGCCGGGATGGCGCGAGCTGATCACCCTGGGCAAGGTCTGGCACCTGGAGCAGCTCACCGACGCGGACGGGGCTCCGCTCTACGACCTGATCGTCGTGGACGCGCCGGCCACAGGGCATGGCGTCACCTTCCTGGACGTGCCGCGGGTGGTGGTCTCGGCGGTCCACGCCGGGCCCCTGCGCCGCCACGCCAGCCTGGTGGCGGAGATGATCCAGGACCGGAAGCGCACCCTCCTGCTGCCGGTGGCGCTGGCCGAGGAGCTGCCGGCCCGGGAGACCGCCGCGCTGGTCGCGCGACTGCGCGAAGACGTGGGTGTCGCGGTGGATCGGGTCGTGGTCAATGCCGTGATCGGGGCGCCCTTCCCGCCCGGCCTCGAGCAGCTCGACCGGGACCTGGCCGCGCTCCCGGCCGAGACGGCCCTGGGCTCGCTCCCGCCCGCCTCCGCCCTGGCCGCGTGCGCGGCCTACCTCGCGTCGCGCCACGCGCTCAATCGGGAGTACACCGGCGAGATCGCCCGCGCGACGGGGCTCCCGGTCGTGCCGCTGCGCTACCTGGCGGGCGGAATCGGCGGCGCGGCGGAGCTGCAGATCCTGGGCGACGCCCTGCTGGGCGAGCCCCGGCCCGCGGAGGCGGCGCCTTGATCTCGCCGGCGGAGCTCATCTGCAGCCGGCGCGTGGTGGTGTGCGTCGGAACCGGGGGGGTCGGCAAGACCACGGTCGCTGCATCCCTGGCCCTGGAGGGCGCCCGCCTCGGGCGGCGCGCCCTGGTGCTGACCATCGACCCGGCACGACGGCTGGCGGACGCCCTGGGCGTCGACGCGCTCGGCAATCGCCCGTCGGAGCTCGCCGCCGAGCGACGCGACTCCCTCGGCATCCACGGCGAGGGCCGGCTGTTCGCGCTGATGCTCGACATGAAGCGGACCTTCGACGACCTGGTGGAGCGCTTCGCCGAGAACGCCGACGCGCGCGAGCGGATTTTCGGCAATCGCATCTACCAGCACGTCTCGGACGCCCTGGCGGGAAGCGCCGAGTACGCCGCCATGGAGAAGGTCTACGAGCTGTGCGAGAGCGGCGACTTCGACCTGGTGGTGGTGGACACCCCGCCCTCCCAGCACGCCCTCGACTTCCTGGACGCACCCCAGCGCCTGCTCGAATTCCTGGATAGCCGCCTCGTGCACGTGCTGCTACACCCCGCCTTCGCCGCTGGGCGGTTCGGGTTCCGCCTCTT
Source organism: Pseudomonadota bacterium (assembly GCA_027295775.1). Taxonomy (GTDB): domain Bacteria; phylum Myxococcota_A; class UBA9160; order UBA9160; family UBA4427; genus JAPUKG01. Next base: position 25,856 of record JAPUKG010000009.1, on the reverse strand, counting down.
CCACCGCACCGCACAGCGCGCGATCCAGCTGATCGAGAAGGTGTCCGGCGTGTCCTTCCTGGAGGATGTGTCGGAGTTCCTGCTGGCCTTCGAGGGCATGTCAGAGGGGTTCCGCGCGCGGGCGACGCGCGTGCGCCAGCTGATGACCGGGCCGGAGACCGGCTTCGTCCTGGTGGCGGGGGCGTCCGCCGGCGCAGTGCGCGGCGCCGTCGACTTCCTGGATCACCTGGAAGAGTCGGGAGTTCCCCTGGTGGGCGTGGTCGTGAACCGGATTCGCCTGTGGCCCCCGGGCGAGGCGGGAGCCCTGCCCGAAGCCCTGTCCGAGGACGGCGACGCCGCGGCGGACACCGCGCTGCTGGCGCAGGCACTGGTCGCGAACGGCCTCGAACCCGCGCGCGCCGACGAGGCCGCGCGTGCGGCGGTGGAGGTGGCGAAGGGGTACGCTTCGCTGGTGCGCCTCGACGCACGCTGCACCGCGGAGCTTCGCTTCCGTGCGCTGCAGGATGGGCGCTTCTTCTGCCGGGTCCCCGAGTTTCCCCGCGACGTCCACGACCTCGACGGGCTCATGCGCATCGGAGGGTTCCTGGTCGATGACGAGCGAAGGCGAACAGCGGACGGGAGCTCGGCGGCCCCCGTCCCCGAGTGACGCCGGGCGCCTCGATCCTCCCGGCTCGGTCGAGGAGGCGCTCACCCGCGCCCAGGCCCACACCCGGGCGGCGCTGGGAGAGGCGCTCGCGGCAGCACGCGCCCTGCTGGACGCGGCGTGCCTGGCCGCGAGCGGCGAGTCCGCTGACGCCCACCGCGGGCTGGCCGCTCTGGGCCATGGACTCGACGATCTCTCGGCCCGGCTCTCCTCCCGCGGCGGCCGGGTCGTACCGGAGCGCCTCCTCGGCGCAATCCTCGACGCCCTGGACGCCGAGATCGCCCGCTGGGAGGAGCGGTCGCGGGACGACACTGACGCCCGGGCCGTGCTGCGCGCCTTCCTCGGACTGCGCGAGATCCTATGGGAGTTCGGCCTGCGCCGGGACGGCGACGAGCCGCCCTCTCCGGCGAGCGATCCGCGCCCGGTTCGGAGCCGGAAGGCCGGGCGACGGCGGGCGGCGAGGCGCGTGCAGCGGGTCCGGGTCCAGGGCTGACAACCCCCTGAAGTGCTAGCGTGAGCCCGGAATGCCGATCCTCATCAAGCGCTATGCGAATCGCAAGCTCTACAACACCGAGGCGAGTCGCTACATCACGCTCAAGGGCATCTCCGAGCTGATCGATGCCGGCGACGAGGTCCGCGTCGTCGACAACGAGACCGGCGAGGACATCACCAGCGTCGCGCTCTCCCAGATCCTCGTCGACAGCGAACGCGCCAACCGCGAAGTGCCGCGCAGCCTGCTCTCCCAGATCATCGAGCGCGGCGGCGACGTCTTGTACGGAGCGATCCGACGCGGCATGGACGACGCCAGCGAGGGGATCGAGGAGATCCAGGGCCGCGTGCGCAAGATCGTGAAGGCGTCGGAGCAAAAGGGCGGCAAGCTCGGCGACTGGGTGGCCTTCTCCGCCCCCGACCTGGATCACCATATGCAGAACGCCGTCGAGCGCGTGTTCAAGCTGCTCGACCTGCCGCGCCGCAAGGACGTCGAGGCCCTGAACGAGAACCTCGAACGCGTGGCCGCAGCCGTCGAAGCCCTCGAGAAGGCCTACGCCAGCGGGGCTCCCGCCGCCAGCGACGAAGACTAGGCCGCTTCGCTTCCTAGCTCCAGACGGACGGGCGGAGATCGAGGCCCGTGTGGAGCAGGGACTCGATGCGGCCGCGCAGTTCTTCGGTGAGGCGGGAGACGAGGAGCTCGTCCTCGGCGGCCTCCGGGCCAAGCTCGTCGGTCGGGATGGGGTCCCCAAAGCAGATCCACCACTTGGTGGGCAGGGGGAGCAGGCCGAGCGGCCCGAGCCACGGGAAGGTGGGTGTCACCGGTAGGAAGGGCAGGCCCACCATCCGGGCGGGCGTGGTCCACTTGAAGAGGATCGGGTGCGCCTCCTCCGGACCGACCACGCCGACCGGTACGAGGGGCACGCGGTTCTCGAGCGCGGTCCGCACGACGCCGCCCCGGCCCAGGCGCATCACGCGGTAGCGCTCCCGGAAGACCTTGGCCGCTCCCTTCTCCCCTTCCGGGAAGGCCAGCACCCAGTGCCCGCTCTGCAGCAGGCGGTCCGCATTCTCTCGGCAGGCGCGGACGCCGCCCAGCCGCGCCAGGTAGGGCTGCACGAACGGCAGGGTGATCAGCCAGTCGGCGACCAGGAAGCGCGGGCGCGCGCCGCTCGCGTGATGGCGCTCGATCGCGTGGGCGACCATGAGGCCGTCGTACGGGAGCACGCCCGACCGATTCGCCACCAACAGACGGGGGCCGGAGCCCTCGAGCCGGTCGAGCCCGTGGCAGTCCACCCGCCAGTAGGTGTCGAACAGGAAGTCGAGCAGGCGCTGACCGCGCCGCATCACGACCTCGTCCATGCCGAACTCGTCGACCACGCCGGAGCGCTCGACCATGCCGAGGGTGGAGACCCGGCGTCGCAGCTCCTCGAAGAGCTCCATCCAGTCGATCTCGCCGCGCTCCACAGCGGCGGGCTGGAAGCGGGCGCGGATCTCGCGGCGCAGACCCTCGAGTGCAGCGCGCAGCTCGTCGAGATCGGGCTCGATCTCGCTGCCAACGTCGGGGAAGGGAACCACGTTTGCGCCCTCCGGTGCGATCTCGTCACCCATGGGTCAACGATAGCGACGCATGCGGCGGGAGGAGACGAAGGAGATCCACGCCTCCTGGGTGGAGTAGACGGGCTCCCCGAACTCGGCCCAGCCCCGTTCGCCAGCGGCGACCCACAGGTAGCGGAGATAATCGTAGAAGCCAGCCGGCGGATCGCCGGTCTGGCTCTGGTTGGGATAGTAGGCGAGCCGGTACAGCAACGGCGACGGAAGCTGGAGGGCGCGCTTGCCGGCCAGCGCCAAGAGCGTGGACAGCGGCAGCACGCCGCTGCCCACGATGTTGAAGACGCCGGGATGGGAGGCCAGGGTCGCCTGCTCGAAGGCGTGCACCAGGTCCTCCTCGTGGACGAACTGGAGGAGCGGGTCGTAGCCCAGCAGCATGGGAACGACCGGTCGCTCGAAGTAGCGCACTACGTGGTCGTCGTAGGTCGGGCCCATCACCCAGCAATGCCGCAGCACGCAGACCTCGGTGTCCGGGTGCCGCGGGATCCACTCCGCCAGAAGCCGCTCCGCTTCCACTCGGTTCTGCACGTTGTGCGCCTCCGGGTGCCCGCGCAGCGGATGGTCTTCACTCAGGAAGTTCGGATTGTCGGGGCGCGGCCCGTAGAGCATGGTGCTCGAGGCCACGACCAGGCGCCCGACCTTGGCGGCGGCGCAGGCGTTCATGACGTGCAGCGTGCCGATGGTCTCGAGCTCGTGGTCGAAGTCGAGATCCGGCGTCGGGCTGTGACGGAACGCCGTGTGCACGACCACCTCGACGCCCTGGTCGGCCAGGATCTCGGCGAGCCGACTGTCGGCAGTGGGCTCGGTGAAGTCCACGTCCTGAAAGTGGATGCGCCCCTCGAGGCGAAGCGGGCGCCGGGGACCAAGCGCAACGATGCGGGGGTGCGCGCGATCCTCGAGTAGTCGCTCCGCCAGGCGCTGACCGAGGAAAGTGCCGAGACCGGTGATGGCGACCGTACCGGGTTCGTTCATGGGCATGGTGATACCATGCCTCGCGATGAAAGCTTTGCAATGGAAAATCCACGTCGTCGACGACCCCCGCTACCGGGAGCATCGGGCGCCGGCACGCCACCCCGAGCGACCGGAGCGCCTGCTGGCCGTCGGCGAGGCCCTGGCGGAGTTCGCGCCGCAAATCTGCCCCGTAGAAGCACGGGGCGCCACGGACGAGGAGATCCTGCGCGTCCACGGGCGCGACCACCTGCGTCGGATCGCCGAGGTGGTCGGGCAGGCCCCCGCCCACCTGGACCCGGACACCTTCGTCTCGGCCGAGAGCTTCGACGTGGCCCGGCTGGCGGCGGGCGCCGTGATCGATCTCGCCCGGCTCGTCGCCCGCGGAGAGGCCCGAACCGGCTTCGCGGCGGTGCGTCCGCCCGGCCACCACGCCGAGGCCGACCGCGCCATGGGGTTCTGCCTGTTCAACAATGTGGCCATTGCAGCCCGCGCGCTGCAGGCCGAGGACGGCGTGGGCAAGATCCTGATCCTCGACTGGGACGTACACCACGGCAACGGGACCCAGCACTTCTTCGAGGCGGACCCATCGGTGCTCTACGTCTCGACCCACCAATTTCCGTATTACCCGGGCACCGGCGACTTCGGCGAGGCCGGCCGCGACCGCGGCGAGGGAACGACCGTAAACGTGCCCCTGCCGGCGGGCTGCGGCGACGCCGAGTACGTCGGCTCCTTCCAGCGCATCGTCGTCCCGGCGGTGCGCGCGTTCGAACCCGAGATGATCCTGGTGTCGTGCGGCTTCGACGCTCACCGCGACGACCCGATGGCGTCGATGGAGGTGAGCGGCGAGGGATTCACGGCGATGACCCGCATCGTCGGTTCGCTGGCGGACGAGCTGTGCGGCGGTCGCCTCGCCTTCGTCCTCGAGGGCGGCTACTCCGCGAGCGGCCTGCGCGAGGGCACCCGCGCGGTGCTCCAGACCCTGCTCGAGGACGCTCCGCTTCCGCCTGCGCCCATCGACGCGCCGGCGGGAAGCCTGCTGCGCGCTGTCGTCGACCGGGTCGCCGCCGTCCACCGACAACGGATCCCCGAAATCGGCGCCGCCTGACCGCTCCCACCGCTCCCGACTCGCTCAAGCGCTCCTAGCGCGTCCACTCTCGCCACCTTTTCGCCTCCCGGCAAAAAAACGCGCAAGTGCGCTTCGGAGTGCATTTTGGGGGTTGCAATGTGGGATCGACGGGGATAGGGTGGCGACGAGTGGCATCGAATGGCATGAAGTGGCAGGCAGAAAATGTTTCGGGGACGTCACTCACACACGTTGGATAACAAGGGACGAGTCAGCATCCCGGCGGCCTTTCGAATGGAACTTCAGCGGCGCAGTGAAAAAGCCCCGGTCCTCACCAACGACACCGACTGCCTCGCCCTGTACCCGCATGACCAGTGGGAGCATATCGAGGCCGATCTCCTCGACAACCCCCAAATGCACCCGGATGTCGAGACCCTCTGGCGCTTCATGGAGGGCGAGGCGGTGGACGCCGCCCCCGACAGTCAGGGTCGGATCCTCATTCCGGCGCACCTGCGCGAGCACGCCGGGCTCAAGACGAAGGTCGTGATCGTGGGCGTCGGCCCGCGCATAGAAATCTGGGACCAGACTGCCTACCAGGCCCACAGGGAAACGACGGTGCGTCGGCTTCCCGACATCAAGGCCTCGGTGGCACGTCTGAAGAACTGAGGAGTTCATCGGTGGGGGGACTGGAGGAGGAATCACTTCCTCCAGGAGAGAGGTTGGGGTGTCCCCGGGACGCCAACAGTTGGGCCGGCGCGGTAACTGGGGGGTACGTGTCGTTTCCAAGGTGTCCTGGGGCACCCCAGCGTCTTTCTCCACCAAAGGGGTGCCCACCGTGGGGGGGGCGAACGCGGGAGCCCCACGTTGGCCAGCGTCTTCGCGCACGAGCCGGTTCTTCTCGACGAAACCATCCGACACCTCCATCTGCACCCCGGTTCGGTGGTCATCGACGGAACCATCGGTGGCGGCGGTCACGCTCGGCACATCCTCGGCAAGCTCGGATCTGACGGGACGCTGATCGGCATGGACGTGGACGGCGACGCCTTGCGCGCAACCAAGCGCCGACTCGAGGACGCCGGGGTGCTCGACGGGCGCGTGCATCTGGTCCACACGTCGTTCCGCCGCGTGGGTGACGCCCTCGCCAGCCTCGGCATCCAGAAGGTCGACGCGGTGCTGCTGGACCTGGGCGTCTCCTCCCATCAGCTCGACACGCGCGAGCGCGGCTTCCGCTTCGCCGAGGCCGAGACACACCCGGCCCCTCTCGACATGCGCATGGACCCGAGCTCGGGCCAGAGCGCGGCGGAGCTGCTGCACCGCGCCTCCGAGGCGGAGATCGAGGGCTGGCTGCGCGAGTACGGCGAGCTTCCCGGCGCGCGACGACTGGCCCGCGCGATCGCCGACTCGCGGGACGAGCATCCCCTCGAGACCAACGCCGACCTGTTGCGCGTGATCCGCGAGACCCGGGTGGGACGCGGCCGCCAGCACAACCCGGCCACGCTGGTCTTCCAGGCCCTGCGCATCGCGGTCAATGACGAGCTCTCGGCGCTCCGCGAGGGGCTCGATGCAGCCGTCGCCGCGTTGCGTCCCGGCGGGCGCCTGGTCGTCATCGCCTACCACTCGCTCGAGGACCGGATCGTCAAGCGGGCGTTCCGGGCCGGCGAGAACCCCTGCACGTGCCCGCCACGCACCCCGGTCTGCATCTGCGGCGGGGTGGTGACGCTGCGCGTGATCACCCGGCGGCCGATCCGTCCCAGCCAGGACGAGGTGGGGCGGAACCCCCGGGCCCGCTCCGCGCGGCTGCGCGCGGCCGAGCGGGTGGCGTTGGAGGAGCGGGCGGCGTGAGCGTGCGCAGCGCACGCAGGGGTCTCGACCTCGTCGGGCTCGACTTCTCGGGGCGGGCGGTGCGCTGGCGGCCTCGCGTCCGGGAGATCGCGCCGATCCTGGCGGCGGCGCTGCTGGCCGCCCTGCTCGTGGCGGTGCTCCGGGTGGATCTGCTGCGCGTCCGCTACGCGCTGGCCGACGCCGTCGCCCGCGAGCAGTCGCTGCTGGCCGAGAAGCGCGAGCTGACCGTCGAGATGCGCCAGCTCCGCCAGCCGTCGCTCCTGGCCGAGCACGCCCGCGAACGCGGGTTCGTGCGCCCGGAACACGTGATCCGCCTCCCGTTCGCCGACGACACAGGGGCCGGAGCCCGGCCATGAGGTCGACCGCGCTTCGCGCCGCTTGCGCTCGTGTGGGTGCGTTGCGCGCCGTCTTCCTGATCCTGTTCGCGGTGCTGGCCGGCCGCGCCGCCCACCTCACGGTGATCGACACCCAGCGGGGCGAGTGGCAACGCGACCGGCAGGTCCACACCACACTGCACCTGCCGCCGGCGCGGGGTCTCATCGTCGACCGCAACGGCGTCGAGCTGGCGGTGACGGTGGCGGCGCCCTCGGTCTACGTGCTGCCGAGCGAACTCGGCGATCGCGACGCCGTGGTCCGACAGCTCACGCAGAAGCTCGGACTCTCCCGGCGCAAGCTGACCGCGCGGCTGCGCGGCCGCACGCGTTTCACATTCGTGGCCCGGTGGGTGGATCCGGACCGGGCTCGGGCCGTGGAGGCCCTGGGCCTGCCTGGCGTGGGCATCGTGCACGAGTCGAAGCGCGCCTATCCCGGCGCGGAGCTGGCCGCGCACGCCATCGGCTTCGCCAACATCGACGGCGAGGGCGTTCGCGGGGTCGAGCAGCAGGAAGACGCCTGGCTGCGCGGCAGCGCGCGCAGCGCGCCGGTGGAGCGCGACGGCAGCGGCCGACTTCTGGCCACCACGGCCGTGGCGCCCCGCGAGTCCGCCGGCGGCGACGTCGCCCTGACCCTCGACTCGCGGATGCAGGCCGAGGCGGAGAGGGCGCTGCGCGAGAGCCTCGAGAAGACCGGCGCCCGGGCTGGCACCGTTCTCAGTCTGGATCCGAAGACCGGCGAGATACTCGCGATGGCCGAAGCACCGAGCTTCGATCCCAATCGGTTCCGCGAGCTCGACTATTGGACGACGCGCTCGCGGGTCTTCCTCGACGCCGTCGAGCCGGGATCGACACTCAAGATCTTCCTGGTAGCGAGCGCGCTCGAGGCCGGCGTCATCCGCGCGTCGGATCGCTTCGACTGCAGCGAGGGCCGCATCCACGTGCCCGGCAAATGGATCCACGACACCCACGACTACGGCATCCTCGACGTGTCCGGCGTCGTTCGCGTCTCGAGCAACGTCGGCGCGGTGCAGATCGCACAGCGCCTCGGTCCGGCCGCCCACCACGAAGGTCTGGTCCGCTTCGGCTTCGGCGCCTCCACCCGAAGTGGCTTTCCGGTCGAGTCCGCGGGCCTACTGCGCCCCTGGCGGGAGTGGAAGCCCCTCGACCACGCCAACATCGCCTTCGGACAGGGGATCGGCGTGACGCCGATCCAGCTCGCGGCCGCCACCGCGGCCCTGGCCAACGGCGGCGTCTGGATCGCGCCCCGTCTGATCGCCGCGCGCCGCCGCGGCGACGGTAGCGGCTGGATTCGCACCGAGCCCAGGACCACCCGGCGGGTCGTCAGCGCCGACACCGCCGACGCGGTGCTGCGCATGATGGAGGGCGTCGTAGGAACCCACGGGACCGGTCGCCAGGCTGGGCTCAAGGGCCTGCGCGTGGCGGGCAAGACGGGCACCGCCCAGAAGCTCGACCCCGAGACCGGCTCGTACTCCAAAAAGGACTTCATTGCCTGGTTCGTGGGCGCGGTCCCCGCCGACGATCCGCACCTGGTGATCGTGGCCGCGCTCGACGAGCCCGACCGCGGCGCGCACATCGGCGGCTCCTCCGCGGCCCCGCTCTTCGCCCGGGTTGCGGCGGCCCAGCTCGCGCTGCTCGGAATCGCGACGGAGCCCCAGCCGGCTCCAGCGCCGCTGCCCGAGACGCGGCTCGCCAAACGGAACCCGACGCCGCCCGCCGCCATCGAACCTGAAGAAGAGCGGCCCGCCCCGCACCGGCCGCCCCAGGGCGACCCGGTCCGCGGGGCCGAGGAAACCCCAGTGCGAGTGACCCAGGCGGACGACGACCGCATCCTGCTGCCCGACTTCCTGGGCCTCTCTCTCGACGAGGTGATCCGGATCACGTCCGAGAACCAGATCGAGCTCGAGTTCAACGGCCGCGGAACGGCGGTCCAGCAGGAGCCCCATCCCGGCGCCATTCTGGACGGCGGGGACCGGCGGGTGTTCGTCCGCTTCGCGGGAGCTCGGAGGGGAGAGGGCTGATGCGGCTCTCCGCCCTGCTCGCAGCGCTTCCCCCCGAGCACGCGCCGCTGCAGTGGATCCGGACCAACCCTTCGGACGACCCGGTGATCCGCGGCATCTCCTACGACTCCAGGCGCATCGCGCCCGGGGATCTGTTCGTGGCGCTGCGAGGGGACTCGTTCGACGGTCACGACTTCCTCGCCCAGGCCGTCGAGCTCGGCGCTGCAGCACTCATGGTGGAGGAAGCGCCGCCTCGGTCCGAGTCGACCGACCTCCCCCCGGTGGTCGTCGTGAACGACAGCCGGCGGGCGCTGGCCCCGGTGGCCACCCGCTTCTTCGGAGAGCCCGCCAGCGAGTGCACGCTGATCGGCATCACCGGAACCAATGGCAAGACCAGCACCAGCTACCTCACCGAGTCGATCCTCGGTCGCGCGGGGATCCGCACCGGGCTCATCGGCACGGTCGAGGTCCGATACGCCGGCGAGCGCATCCCGGCGGTCAACACAACGCCCGAGAGTCTCGACCTCCAGCGCAGCTTGCGCTCCATGCGCACCCACGGCGTGGAGGCGGTGGTGATGGAGGTCTCGTCCCACGGCCTCGAGCTCGGTCGTGTGAACGGTTGCCGATTCGCGGTGGGCGCCTTCACGAACCTGACCCAGGACCACCTGGACTTCCACGGCAGCATGGACGCCTACCTGGAGTCGAAGGCTCTGCTCTTCCGAGAGTGCCTGGCGCCGGGTGGGCGAGCGGTCATCAACGTCGACGACCCCGCCAGCGAGAAGCTGTGCGCCGAGGCGCTGGGCGCCGGCGCCACCATCCTGCGCACCACTCGCGATCTCGACAGGGATGCCGAGGTGCGCCTGCTCCGCGCGGAGGTGCGGCTGTCCGGAAGCCGCGCGCGAGTGCAGCTGCCGTCGGGGGAGATCGACCTGGACCTCCCCCTGGTCGGCGACTTCAATCTCGAGAACCTGATCGTGGCCTGCGGAATCGCAGAGGCGCTGGGCATCGACCCCGACTCCATCGCCCGAGGCGTTGCAGCCTGCCCCCAGGTTCCCGGCCGCGTCGAACTGATCGACGTGGAGGGAGCCGCGCTGCCCGCGGTCGTGGTCGACTACGCGCACACGCCGGACGCCGTGGAAAAGCTGCTGCTCGCGCTCCGTCCGCTGGTGCGCGGACGGCTGATCACCGTCTTCGGCTGCGGTGGCGACCGGGACACCACCAAGCGTCCGCTCATGGCCGAGGCCGTGGCGCGCTTCAGCGACCGGGTGATCGCCACCAGCGACAACCCGCGCAGCGAGGATCCCGCCGCGATCCTGCGCGACGTGGAGGGCGGGCTGGGTGCCCTCTCCCGCACCGAGCCCGAGGAGCTGGATGCGCGCGAAGGCGCGTATGCCGTGATCGAGGACCGGCGCGCGGCGATTCGGCGCGCCATCGTCATGGCGCGCACCGACGACATGGTCGTGCTGGCCGGCAAGGGCCACGAGGACTACCAGATCGTGGGTCGCGAAAAGCTGCCCTTCGACGACCGGGACGAGGCGCGCCGGGCGCTCCGGGCCGTGGTGCGGGGGGAGCTGCGATGAGCGCCGCCTTCCAGCTGGGCGACGCCGTGCGTTGGACTGGCGCGAGCCTGCGCCGAGGCGCCGAAGAGAAACCCGTCACCGGCGTCTCCATCGATTCCCGCGCGATCGCATCCGGAGAGCTCTTCGTCGCCATCCGTGGGCCCCGCCACGACGCCCACTCCTTCCTGTCCCAGGCGCTGGAGGCGGGCGCCGCGGCGCTGGTGGTCGAGCGCGGTCGAGTCGCGGACGACGCGCTTCCCGGGGACACGGCCGTGCTCGAGGTCGACGACACCACCGCCGCCCTGGGCTCCCTGGCCGCGGGCCATCGCGCAACCTTCCGCGGTCCAGTCGTCGCGGTGACCGGGAGCAGCGGAAAGACCACCACCAAGGAGATGTGCGCATCGATCTTGTCCGTGCGCGCGGCGTGCCTCAAGAACGAGGGCAATCTGAACAACGAGTTCGGTCTACCGCTCACCCTGCTGCGCCTGCGCCCCGAGCACCAGAGCGCCGTGGTCGAGCTGGGAATGAACCACCGGGGCGAGATCGCCCGCCTGGCGGCGATCTCCGCGCCGACCGTCGGCCTGGTCACCAACGTCGGGATCGCCCACATCGAGTTCCTGGGCAGCCGCGACGAGATCGCGCGAGAGAAGGGCGACCTCTTCGCCGCTCTCGCTGAGGACGGTATCGCCGTGGTGAATCGCGACGACGCACGGGTTGGTGAGCAGGCGCGGCGCGCGCCCGGCGCGGTACTCGGCTACTCGACCCGCTCGAACGCCGAGGTGGTGGCGCGAAAGATCCGCTTCCTGGACGAGGGGACCTTCACCTTCGATCTCACCACGCCGGAGGGCGAGATCTCGCTCCGGGTCCCCGGTCTCGGCGAGACCACAGTGATCAACGCCACCGCCGCTGCCGCGGCGGCACTGGCCGCGGGGGCGAGCCTGGACGACATCCGCACCGGTCTCGGGGCCTACCGCAACGTGGGCGGGCGCATGGCGCGGATCGCGCTCGCCGGCGACGTGACCCTGATCGACGACACCTACAACGCCAACCCGCAGTCGCTGCGCGCCGCTCTCGAGACCCTGGCGCGGCTGAAGGGCGACGGCCGCGGGCTGGCGGTGGTGGGCGACATGGGCGAGCTCGGCGACGACACGGAAGAGGCCCACCGGCAGGCCGGCCGCGCCGCGGCCGAGCTCGGCGTCGACTTCCTGTTTGCGCTCGGGGAGCGCGCGCCCCTGGTGGCCGAGGCAGCCGCGGCGGCCGGCATGGACGGGGGCCGGGCCCGCGCCGTGCCCGACCACGCTGCCGCCAGCCGCGCCGTGCGGGACCTCCTGCGCCCGCGGGACTGGGTGCTGGTCAAGGGATCGCGCGCCATGCAGATGGAGCGGGTCGTAGCGGCCCTCACTTCCAAGGAGACTGGATAGTGCTCTACTACCTGCTGTTCCCGCTGCGCGATCAGTTCGGCGGCTTCAACGTCGTCCAGTACATCACCTTCCGGACTGCGGCGGCGACGCTCACCGCGCTCTTCATCTCCTTCCTCGTCGGCCCCTGGCTGATCCGGCGGCTGGCCACACTGCGGATTGGGCAGCCGATCCGCGAGATCGGTCCCGACCACCAGGCGAAGGAAGGCACTCCCACCATGGGCGGCCTGCTGATCCTCCTGTCGCTGGGCGTGTCGGTCTTCCTATGGGCGGATCTGACCAACCGCTTCGTGTGGATCGTGATCGGACTGACCGCCGGCTACGGCGTGCTCGGCTTCATCGACGACTACAGGAAGGTTCGGGAGGGACACAGCGCGGGAATCTCAGCGCGCACGAAGATCATGTGGCAGACGGCCCTGGCCGCGCTGGTGGCCCTGGCAATCTACACCGATCCCGGCTTCGACCGCGAGCTCGCGGTGCCGTTCTTCAAGGACTTCACCCCGAACCTGGGCTGGCTGTATGTACCGCTCGCCACCTTCATCATCGTGGCCGCCAGCAACGGCGTGAATCTGACCGACGGACTCGACGGGTTGGCCATCGGGCCGGTGATGATCGCGGGCGGCACCTTCCTGATGCTGGCCTACGCCGCGGGGCACGCGGGCATCGCCGAGTACCTGGGCATCAAGTCGGTCCCGGGCGCCGGTCAGCTCGCCATCTTCTGCGGCGCGCTGGTGGGCGGCGGACTGGGCTTCCTGTGGTTCAACGCCTCTCCCGCCCAGCTCTTCATGGGAGACGTGGGCGCGCTGGCCCTCGGCGGCGCCCTCGGAACCATCGCGGTGCTGATCCGGCAGGAGATCCTGCTCGCCGTGGTGGGCGGGATCTTCGTGGTGGAGACGGTCTCGGTGATGATCCAGGTGGTCTCGTTCAAGCTGACGGGCAAGCGGGTCTTCCTGATGGCCCCCATCCACCACCACTACGAGAAGCTCGGCTGGCCCGAGCAGAAGATCGTCGTCCGCTTCTGGATCGTCTCGATCATCCTCGGCCTGGTGGCACTGTCGTCACTGAAGCTGCGCTGAGGCAATGGAGCTCGCGGGGAAGGAGATACTCGTGCTCGGACTCGGCATCACCGGACGCAGCGCCGCGCGCTTCCTGTGCGAGCAGGGCGCGCGGGTGACGGTGGCCGACGAGCGAACGGAGACGGAGATCGGCCCCGCGGTCGTGGCCGAGCTCGCTGCGGAGCTGGGATCGCGGGTCCCGGTGATCACCGGGCGTCCCTTCCCGGATCCGGCGGACTACGACCTGGTGGTTCCGAGCCCGGGCATCCCGTACGCCCGCTACGGTACCCGCGCGCGGCGGGCGTGGGGCGACATCGAGCTCGCGGGCCGCGCCCTTCGCATTCCGATCGCGGCGGTCACGGGGACCAACGGCAAGTCCACTACCGTGCGCATCCTCGAGACCCTGCTTCGGGCGGCGGGACTGCGCGCCCGGGCCGCCGGCAACATCGGCACGCCGGCACTCTCCCTGGTGGGGCAGCCCCTGGACGTGGCCGTGCTCGAGGTGTCGTCGTTCCAGCTCGAGAGCGTGGAGAGCTTTCGGCCTCGTGTCGCAGTGATCCTGAACCTGACCCCCGATCATCTGGATCGCCACGGCAACTTCTCGAGGTACGCCGAGACCAAGCGCCGCCTGCTGGCGCAGCAGCAGTCCGATGACAGCGCGGTGCTGAACTTCGATGACCCGGTCGTCGCCGGGATGGCCGCCACCGCGAAGGCGCGCGTCGTCACTTTCAGCGCCACGGGATCGCCTGAGGCGGACGTCACCCTCGACGGGGGAAGCGTCTACCTGCGGCGCGAGAACCTGCGCCTGCCGCTGGACGATCTCCGGCTGCCCGGCATCCACAACGTCGAGAACGTCCTGGCGTCGGTGGCAGCGGCCGTCGAGCTGGGGGCCGACCCGCGCCGCTGCGCGGCCGGCCTGGCGGGCTTCACCGGACTTCCCCACCGCTGCGAAGAGGTGGCGACCCTGGGCGGCGTCACCTACGTCAACGACTCGAAGGCAACGAACCCAGGCGCAGCGCGGCGCTCGCTGGAGAGCTTCCGGGCGCCCGTCGTCTGGATCGCCGGCGGACGCAACAAGGACCTGGGCTTCGCCGAGCTGGTCGACGCAGCGGCGGCCCAGGTGCGCACCGCGTTCCTGATCGGCGAGGCAGCGCCCGCCCTCGAGGCGGCGCTGGCCGGGCGCGTCGCCACAGAGCGCGCGCCGAATCTGGAGGAGGCCGTGCGCCGCGCGGCGCGCGTGGCGGAGCCGGGGGACGTGGTTCTCCTCTCGCCGGCAAGCGCCAGCTTCGACCAGTTCTCGGGCTTCGAGGAGCGCGGCGAACGCTTCCGCCAGGCGGTGGCGGCGCTGGCGGACGGAGAGACGCGGTGAGCCGCGCCAGCACCCAGGCTCATGGGCGGAGCCGGGGCGCCCTGCCCGTCGACGGGGCGGTACTGCTGGCGGGCCTGTTCCTACTCGGGCTCGGAGTCGTGATGAGCTACAGCGCCACGGCGCCGCTGGCCATCCAGGACCGCATCCCGCCCCTCTTCGTGAAGCACGTGGCGGCGGCCGCCGGAGGCATCGCCGTGGCCGCCCTCGCCATCGCCGTTCCGCTCGCCATCTGGCGGTGGCTGGCCCTGCCCCTCTGGTGCGCCGGAGCGGCGCTGCTGGTGGCGACCGCCGCGTTCGGTGTCGAGGTGAACGGGGCGCAGCGCTGGCTGGCGGTTCCGTTCCTGGACTTCCGGTTCCAGCCGGTAGAGATCACCAAGCTCACCACCCTGCTCGCCGTGGCGGCGGTGGTGGCCCCGCGCGACGGACACCGCGAGCTCTCGGTGCGGCGCGCGGCGGTCGCGGCCGGACTCACACTGCCTCTGGTCGTGCTGCTCCTGTTCCAGCCGGACCTGGGCAGCGCCGTCCTGCTCGCGGGTCTGGTCGGACTGGTACTGGTGGCGGCGGGAACGCCGCTGCGCCAGCTCGCCCTGCCCGCCCTGGCCACACCGCTGGCGATCGGCCTGTACGCCTGGACCCATCCCTACGCGTGGCGCCGCCTGGTCGTGTTCCGCGATCCCTGGAGCCAGTACGAGGAGGGCGGCTTTCAGCTCGTGCAGTCGATCGTCGCCTTCAACGAGGGCGGCTTCTCTGGCGTGGGCCTCGGCGACGGCCGCCAGAAGCTCTTCTACCTGCCCGAGGCGCACACCGACTTCATCCTGTCCCTGGTCGCTGAAGAGCTCGGGCTGATCGGCGTGCTGGCCGTGCTCGGTGCCTTCGTCGCCCTGGTGATCGCAGGGACGCGCATTGCCCGCAGCGCCCGCGACCGCTTCGGCCTGCTGGTGGCCTTCGGCATGACCGGTCTCCTGGCCGTCCCCGCCATGGTGAACGCGGCGGTGGTGATGGGGCTGCTGCCCACCAAGGGACTCACCCTGCCCTTCCTCTCGTACGGGCGCACGTCGCTCGTCGTGTGCTGCTTCGCCGCTGGCCTGCTCCTCGCGATCGGGCGCGATGGCACCAGAGGTGCGCGCGGAACGCAGTCGGGATCCCGGCGCCGATCGGGGCAGCGATCATGACGCTCCGGTGGGTGATCGCGGGAGGCGGCACCGGCGGACATGTGACGCCGGCGCTCGCCCTGGGCGAAGCCATCCGCGAGCGCGGCGACGAGGTCCTCTTCCTGGGCTCGGACCGGGGACTCGAGGCGCGCCTGCTCCCCCAGGCCGGCTTCGACTGGGTAACCCTGGGCAGCCGACAGGTGATGGGACGCGGCGTGCTGGGGCGCACCGCCGGTGTTTGCTCGATTCTGGCGGCGACCCTGCGCGCCCACCGCGAGCTGCGCCGCTTCGCGGCCGACCGGCTGATCTCGGTGGGCGGCTACGCGTCCATGCCCGCCGTGCTCGCGTCGGTTTTCTCGCGCGTGCCCCTGGCCCTGCTCGAGCCCAACGCGGTGCCGGGGCGCTCGAGCCGGATCGCGGCACGCCTGGCGAAGCGGGTCTTCGTGGGCTTCCGCGTCACGGCAGATCGCCTGGGTGTCCGACCCGACCGGGTGCGCTGCTTCGGCGTGCCCCTGCGCCAGTCTTTGGTGGCGGCCTTCGGCGGCGCGGAGCCCCGGCGCGAGCCCGCGCCGCCCTTCCACCTGCTGGTCTTCGGCGGAAGCCAGGGCGCCCGGCAGATCAATGAGGCGGTGATGGCCGCGCTTCCGCGCCTGGCCGACGCGCCCATCGAGGTCTTCCACCAGGCCGGCGACGCCGATCGGGAACGGGTCGCCGCGGCCTATGCGAAGTCCGGCGTGACCGCCGAGGTCGTCGCCTTCGAGCCGAACATGCCGGCGCGCTACCGCTGGGCGGACCTGGCGCTGTGCCGCGCGGGCGGCCTCACCGTGGCGGAGCTGGCGCTGGCCGGGCTGCCCGCCCTGCTCGTTCCCTATCCCCATGCGGCCGACGACCACCAGGCCGCCAACGCCCATGAGCTCGAGGTGGCGGGCGCCGCGCGCATGCTGAACTCGCGGAGCTTCAACGCAGACGCCCTGGCCGCCGCGCTGCTACCCCTGCTCGAGACGCCGGAAGAGCTCGCGCGCATGGGCGCCGCCGCGGGCCGCCTGTCGCGCCCCGAGGCCGCCCGTCACATCGTCGATGAGTGCGCCGGGATGCGGGAGGTCTAGCGGAAATGTACCGACGCATCCGGCGCGTTCACTTCGTGGGCATTGGCGGGATCGGCATGTGCGGTCTGGCCGAGCTGCTCCACGACCAGGGCTACGGCGTGAGCGGCTCGGACCTGCGCGAGGATGACACGGTGGAGCGCCTGCGCGCCCTCGGCATCCCCGTGGTGGTCGGTCACGCGGAGGACAACCTGGGCGAGGCCGACGTCCTGGTCTACTCGTCGGCGATCCGCCCGACCAACCCCGAGCTGCAGGAGGCGCGGCGCCGCAAGATCCCCGTGATCCCGCGCGCCGAGATGCTGGCGGAGATGATGCGGCTCAAGGACGGCATCGCCATCGCGGGGAGCCACGGCAAGACCACCACCACCTCGCTCATCGCCCACGTGCTGGACGCGGCGGGACTGGACCCCACAGCGGTCATCGGCGGCCGCGTGCTCTCGAGCAGCAGCGACCCCACCGGCGCGCGGCTGGGCCGCGGAGACCTCCTGGTGGCGGAGGCGGACGAGAGCGACGGCTCCTTCCTGCGCCTGACGCCGGTGATCGCAGTGGTCACGAACATCGACTCCGAGCACCTCGATCACTACGGAACGATCGGCGCGCTGCGCGACGCCTTCGCCGAGTTCGCCAATCACGTCCCCTTCTGGGGCGCAGCCGTTCTGTGTCTGGACCATCCAGGTGTGCAGGCAATCCTGCCGCGGCTCGAGCGGCGCCATACCACCTACGGCTTCAGTCCCCAGGCCGACCTGGTCGCGAGCGACGTTCGGACCGACGACCGCTTCGGCATGCGCTTCCGCGTCTCCCAGGCGGGGCGCGATCTGGGACTGGTTCGGATCCGGATGCCCGGCCGGCACAATGTGGAGAACGCGCTGGCCACCCTGGCCGTGGCGCTCGAGCTCGACGTTGCGTTCGCGACGGCCAGCGCCGCCCTCGAGAGCTTCGTCGGCATCGAGCGCCGCTTCGAGTCGAAGGGGAGCGCGCGGGGAGTGCAGGTGATCGACGACTACGGGCACCACCCGGCCGAGATCCGAGCGACGCTGGCGGCGGCCCGCGCGGCCCACTCGGGTCGGCTGGCGGTGATCTTCCAGCCGCACCGCTACACGCGCACCCGGGACCTGTTCGACGAGTTCACCACCGCCTTCAACGACGCGGATCTGCTGGTCGTGACCGAGATCTACAGCGCCGGCGAGCCCAAGATCTCCGGCGTCGAGGCGGCGCCGCTGGTCGACGCCATCCGCGCCCACGGGCACCGGGACGCCCGCCTGATCGCCGACCTCGACGCCGTGGTCGAGCAGCTCCCCGGCGAGCTCCGCGAGGGGGACCTGGTGATCACCCTCGGCGCGGGCTCGATCTCGGGTCTCGGACCGCGGCTGCTGGAGGCCCTGCAAGCCCGGAGGGCGCGCAGTGAGCCGAAGGCGAACGAAGTTCAGAAGGCTGAATCGTGATGAGGCGCGAGGCACGGGCGGCGCTGGAAGAGGTGCTGGGCGATCGGGTCGCTTTCGACGTGCCCATGTCCCGCTACACCTCGATGCGGGTGGGCGGCCCAGCGGATGTGGTGGCGACCCCGGCCGACCGGCACGAGCTGGGCGCTCTGCTCCGAGCATGCGCCAAGCACGGCCTTCCCCACTGCGTCCTCGGCGCGGGCTTCAACACCCTGGTCCTGGACGGCGGCTTGCCGGGCGTCGCCATCCACACCCGGGGTCTGCGCCGGCTCGAAGAGCGACCGGACCGCG
Organism: Pseudomonadota bacterium; assembly: GCA_027295775.1. Classification (GTDB taxonomy): domain Bacteria; phylum Myxococcota_A; class UBA9160; order UBA9160; family UBA4427; genus JAPUKG01. The sequence continues at coordinate 7,483 of JAPUKG010000009.1, read as the reverse complement.
CGCTGCGCGCGGAGGCCGGTGTGTCCCACGGCAGCGTGACCCGCTTCTGCACCACCCGCGGACTGTCGGGGCTCGAGTTCGCGGCGGGCATCCCCGGCACCGTCGGCGGCTGGGTGGCGATGAACGCCGGCATCGGCACGCGAGAGGTCGTGGACGTCGTGCGCGAGGTCGAGGTGATGAGCCCGACCGGCCGGCGGCGACGGCACCTGGCCGGCGGACGCCTGTGCTTCGGCTATCGCGGGCTCCGCGGCCTGGCTCCGGGCTCGGTGATCGTGTCGGTGCTGCTCGCGGTGAGCCTGGCCGAGCCCGCGCAGGTGAAGGCCGAGGTGGATCGTCTGCTCGAGGCGCGGGCCGGGAGCCAGCCCCTGAACGTTCCGTCCTGTGGCTCGGTCTTCCGCAACCCGCCAGGCGACTACGCGGGACGCCTGATCGAGGCAGCCGGGATGAAGGGCGCGGTCGAAGGCGGCGCCCAGATCTCCACCGTGCACGCCAACTTCATCGCGACGCAGCCGGGAGCACGGGCGGCCGACGTACTGGCCCTGATCCGGCGGGCACAGCGAGAGGTGGAGCTCTCCAGCGGGATCCGCCTGGTGCCGGAAGTGAAGATCGTCGGGAGGGAATCATGACGAGTACGCGCTGGACGCGTTCGAAGGCCCGCATCACCCGCTTCGAGCGCAACGCCCGGGAGCGCAGGTCGCGGGCGCGCGCCCACCTCGAGCGGCGCCAGAAGACGAACCGGCCGGCGCCGGGCCTCTGGCGCCAGCGGCTGCACGCCGCGGGGCTCTTCGCGGGCTCGCTCGCGCTGGGCATGTTGCTGGCGCCGATCCTGTTCCGCTGGGCGACCACTGGAACGGGGATGGGGGCGGGCGGCGCCCCCACGCGGGTCACGTCGATCGCGGTCCAGGGTCACGAGCGCCTCCGCGCCGATCAGGTGGCGCTCGCCACCGGGCTCGAGCCCGGCGCGCCGCTCGGAGAACTCGAGCCGGGCGAGATGGAGGCGCGGCTGGCTGAGCACGACTGGATCGAGAGTGCCGCGGTGATGGCCGCGCCCTCCGGCCGGCTCTGGGTGCGGGTGACCGAGCGCAAGCCCCGCGCCGTCCTGGTCCAGTCGGGCAGCGCGGAGCGGCGCTTCGTCGATGGCAGCGGAACGCCCTTCGCGCCCCTGGCCGAGGACGAGACCAGCGAGCTCCCGGTGTTGCGCAGCAGCGAGTCGCTGCCGACCGGCGAGCCGGACCCGGTGCTCGCCGAGGCCGTCGCCCTGGCGGAAGAGCTGCGGCGGCGGGGCATCGGCGAGCTCGAGGCGCTGCAGCTGCCCCAATCCGAGAATCCCGCCGAGGGCTGGGTCCTCCAGCGGCGCACGCCGCCCCGGATCGCGGTCCTCGGCGCGGGCGACGGCCAGCTCGGTGCGCGCCTCGATCGGCTGTCCGCGCTCCTGCGCACCGACCTGGATGCGGTGCGCAGGAGTGCGCGTGTGGATCTGCGCTTTCGGGACCGGGCGGTCCTCCGTCCGGCCGGAAATGGGGGGAAGTCCGGCTCGAGATGAGCAGGACAAAAAGTGGCGTTGTCGCGCGGAAGCGCTGCTGCGCCCAAATCGGGTCGCCGGCGGAGCCGGCGGTCATTCACTGGGGGGTGAGAGAGAGCATGTCACGCAATGAAGACCTGATTGTCGGACTCGACATCGGGACGACCAAGATCTGCGCCGTGGTGGCGGAGAGAACGGAGAACGGAGTCGACGTGGTGGGCATTGGAACCCATCCGTCGCGAGGTCTGCGCAAGGGGGTGGTGGTCGATATCGACGCCACGGTCCGCTCCATCAAGCACGTCGTGGAGGAGGCGGAGCTGATGGCGGACTACGAGATCACGTCGGTCTATGCAGGGATCGCCGGGGGGCACATTCGGGGCTTCAACAGTCACGGGGTCGTGGCTGTGAAGGACCGGGAGGTGACCGAGAGCGACGTCAAGCGCGTCATCGACGCCGCCAAGGCCGTCGCCATCCCGATGGACCGCGAGGTCATCCACGTGATCCCGCAGGAGTTCGTCATCGATGACCAGGACGGCATCCGCGAGCCATTGGGCATGAGCGGCGTACGGCTGGAGGCGAAGATCCACATCGTCACCGCCGCCGTCACCAGCGCCCACAACATCGTGAAGTGCGCCAACAAGGCGGGCCTCAACGTGGTGGACATCGTGCTCGAGCCGCTGGCCTCCGCCCAGGCGGTGCTCGCCGGCGACGAGCGCGACCTGGGCGTGTGCATGCTCGACATCGGCGGCGGCACCACGGACATCGCGGTGTTCGCCGACGGCTCGATCAAGAACACGGCGGTGCTGGGTCTGGGCGGAGCGCACGTGACCAACGACATCGCCGTGGGTCTGCGCACGCCCTTCGACGAAGCCGAACGGATCAAGAAGAAGTTCGGTGTGGCGTCGACGCGCTACCTGGCCAGCGACGACGTGATCACGGTGCCGAGCGTGGGCGGCCGCCGGCCGCGGGAGATCTCGCGCAAGATCCTGTGCGAGATCATCGAGCCCCGGGTGGAGGAGATCCTGTCCCTGGCCCGCCAGGAGCTCAGCAAGGCGGGGCTGGAGGATCGCATCCCGTCCGGGGTGGTGCTGACCGGGGGCGCCTCGGCTCTCGACGGCATGGCGGAGCTGGCGGAGGAGATCTTCGAGGGCCCGGTCCGGCGGGGATTGCCCATGCACATCGGCGGCCTCCAGGACGTGGTCCGCAGCCCCATGTACGCCACGGGCGTAGGGCTCGTGCTCTTCGGCGCCCAGCAGAGCCGCACGGAGCGCGGCAGCCGCTTCCGGATCCGGGACGAGTCGATCTTCGGCCGGGTCAAGCAGCGGATGCGCGACTGGTTCTACAGCGAGTTCGATTGAGCAGCCAGAGCCTAGTCAAATCGGGGTGTTGAGTGTCGATGTTGCGAGAAATCAACCGCACAAAAACACCGTTTTCATGTACCATTCCCGCGCGATCAGATGGGGATCGTGACCGGGACCGTATTTTTTGGGGGGTGAGAGATGACCAAGCGTGACAGTCGCCGCAGAGGCGATCGGCGGACGTCCGGGACCGGGCGGCGCCAGGTGGAGTTCGAGGAGACCGTCGACCTGCTGGACATCGGGTCGGACGGCGATCCGGGCGGAGACGACCTGCTCGAGTTCGAGGGCTCGTCCCGCCAGAGGGCGATCATCAAGGTGGTGGGCGTCGGCGGCGGAGGCGGCAACGCACTGCGCACGATGATCCAGTCCGGTCTCTCCGGAGTGGAGTTCATCGCCGCCAACACGGACGCCCAGGCGCTCCAGCACAACGAGGCCCCGATCAAGGTGCAGCTCGGGGCCCAGGTGACGCGGGGCCTGGGCTGCGGGGCCAATCCCGAGAAGGGCCGCGCCTCGGCGCTGGAGGCCCGCGACAGGCTGCACGAGCTGCTCGAGGGCACGGACATGGTGTTCGTGACCGCGGGCATGGGGGGCGGCACCGGGACCGGCGCTGCGCCCATCATCGCGGAGGTGGCGAGGGAGGTCGGTGCCCTCACCGTGGGTGTGGTGACCAAGCCGTTCGCCTTCGAGGGGAAGGTCCGGGCGCGGCACTGCGAGCGCGGCATCGAGGAGCTCCACCAGACGGTGGACACCCTCATCACGATCCCGAACCAGCGCCTGCTCGCCCTGGCGGGCAAGCAGACCGGGATCATGGAGGCCTTCAAGCTGGCGGACGATGTCCTGCTGAACGCGGTGCGCGGCATCTCGGACCTGATCACGATCCACGGCCTGATCAACCTGGACTTCGCCGACGTGCGCACCGTGATGAACGAGGCGGGCGTGGCCATGATGGGGACGGGAACGGGCAACGGGGACACGCGCGCGGCGGACGCGGCGCGCGCGGCGATCTCGAGCCCGTTGCTCGAGGACCTCTCCATCGAGGGGGCCCGGGGCGTGCTGATCAACATCACGGGCGGCGAGGACATGACGCTGTTCGAGGTGAACGAGGCATCCACTCTGGTGCAGGAGGCGGCGCACGAGGAGGCGAACATCATCTTCGGCGCTGTCCTCGACGAGGACATGCCCAGTGGCGAGATGCGGGTGACCGTGATCGCCACGGGCCTGAGCGACGGCCACGCCCACCGCGGGCGGTCGCGCCACGACGAGGAGTTCGGTCCCGTGGTGCGGGCTCTGCACCCGGACCCGGCGCCCGGGGAGCGGGAGGCGCCCAGCCCGGCCGCCGCGGCCTCGCGCCACGCCGAGACGGCCCGGCAGCCCGAGCGGGCAGGCCCGGCCGGGGGCATCGACTCACCCTTCGAGGAGGACGAGTTCGACGTGCCCGCCTTCATCCGGCGCCGCACGGCGGATTCGGACGAAGAGGACCGGGAAGAGCCGGCCTTCCTGAGGCGTGCCCAGGACTAACGAGTTCGGTCAGAAGTGCGCAAGAGGGGGGCGCCTGCCGCGTGGCAGGCGCCCTCGGTCTTCTGCGCTTCGCTCGGCCTGGCCCAGGCAGGGACCCCCGAGCGTCCGCTAGTCTCGTGCTCATGTCCGAATCCCCCGAAGACCTCGTCCTCGAGTCGCGCGACGGCCACGTCGTCACGCTCACGTTGCACCTCCCCGAGCGCCTGAACGCGATGACCCAGGCCATGGGCGAGGCCTTCCAGGCCCGGGTCGTCGGCCTGGCCCAGGACCCCGACCTGCGCGCCGTGGTGCTGACCGGCCACGGCCGGGCCTTCTCTGCCGGTGGCGACCTGGGCATGATCGGCGGCCGCGCCGACCAGGGCGCGGCGGCTCCGGGTGTCGCGCGGCTGCGCATCCGCGACCAGATGCGCTCGTTCTACAAGCTCTTTCTCTCGGTTCGGGACCTGCCCTGCCCCACCGTTGCCGCCATCAACGGACACGCCATTGGCGCCGGCTTCTGCGTGGCACTGGCCTGTGACCTGCGGGTGGTCGCCGAGGACGCCAAGGTCGGACTCAACTTCACGCGGCTCGGCCTGCACCCGGGCATGGCCGCCACCTGGACCGTGCCGCGCATCGTGGGACCGGCCCTGGCCGCCGAGCTCCTCTACACGGGGCGCATCATCCTGGGTGCGGAGGCCGCCCGGCTGGGCCTGGTGAACCGCGCCGTCGAGCGCGAGAAGGTCCTGTCCACGGCTCTGGAGCTGGCGCAGGAGATCGCCGGGAGCGCCCCGGTGGCCGTGCGAGCGGTGAAGCGGGCCCTGCGCAGGAGCGCCGACGTCTCCCTCGAGGACCAGCTCAGCTTCGAAGCCACCGAGCAGGCCGCGTGCTTCGAGACCGCCGACGTACGCGAGGGGCTGACCGCCGCTCGCGAACGCCGCGAGCCCCGCTTCCGCGGGCGCTGACTCGCTCCGGTGTGACCCGGGTCACGAAACCCGGGCGAAACCAGGACGAGTCGTTAAAGTACCTAAAGTCCCGGGAGTTCTTTTCGAAAGAGACCTTACGGTTCCTCGCCGCGCCCGGTAACTTGCCGGCGCCCCGCACGAGGCCAACAAGGGGGGAGACCTCGTGACCCGCGCAATCAAGAACCAGAACCTCTGGCTCTCGGTCGGCTACGTCGGCATCCTGCTTCTCATCGCCCGCACCTACGCGTAGTCTGGCGCTCGCTTGCGGGCACTGGGCGGAGGTGTCCCGGGTTCGCCGGGACGCAACTCTCCAGGCACTGCCTCTCCGACGTTGCGCTCTACAGGGCCTCGACCGGACCCTGGATTTCGGTCGCGTTGAAGAAGTAGGCGAGCTCGACCTTCGCGGTCTCGGGGGCATCGGAGCCGTGGGAGGCGTTGCGCTCCACGTCGGTGCCGAAGTCGCCACGAATGGTGCCCGCGGGCGCCTCGGTCGAGTTGGTCGGACCCATCAGATCCCGCCAGCGCGCGATCGCGTCGTCTCCCTCGAGGGCGACCACCACGACCGGGCTCGACGTCATGAACTTCACCAGGTCGCCGTAGAAGGGCCGCTCCTTGTGGACGGCGTAGAAGCCGCGGGCGAGCTGCTCGCTCAGCTGCAAGCGCTTCAAACCGACGATACGCAGGCCCTTCTCCTCGATCCGGCGCAGGATCTCGCCGGTGGCGCCGGCCGCGACCGCGTCCGGCTTGACGATCGCCAGCGTCCGCTGCAGTTCCGCCATCGTCCCTCCTGATCTTCGGAGGGCGGAGCCTAGCCCAGCCCGGAGGCTCTGCCTTTCAGGCGATGCGCAGGACGATCTTGCCGAAGTGCTCGCTCGCCTTCATGGCGCGGTGGGCCTCGGGGGCGGCATCCAGGGGCAGGACCCGGTCCAGCGTGGGGGCGATCCGGCCGGACTCCAGATCCCGGCCAAAGCGGTCGCGGAACCCGGCGGCGATGCGCGCCTTCTCCGCCGCAGGCCGGGCCCGCAGGGTGGACCCGATCACCGTGAGTCGCCGGGCCAGGAGCAGGCCCAGGTTGATCTCGGCCTTCGCCCCGCCCATCAGACCGATCAGTACCAGCCGTCCGCTCGTGGCCAGGGCGTTCAAGTTCGGCTCGAGGTACGGGGCCCCGATCGAGTCCAGGACCACGTCCACGCCGCGCCCGCCCGTGGCCTCGCGGGCCTCGGCGGCGAAGTCCCCGGTCCGGTAGTTCACCGCCACATCGGCTCCGAGGGCGAGACAGCGCTCGCACTTTTCGGTCGAGCCGGCCGTCACCACACACACCCCGCCGGCCGCCTTCACCAGCTGGATCGTCGCCGTGCCGATGCCGCTGCCACCGCCGTGAACCAGGAGCGCCCCGCCGTCGGGAAACGCGGCCAGCTCGAAGACGTTCAGGTAGACCGTGAGGAACACCTCGGGCACCGCGGCCGCCTCCTCGAAGGACAGCCGCTCGGGGACGGGCAGCGCGCTCCCGGCGTCGACCACCACCTCCTCCGCGTAGCCCCCGCCCGGCAGGAGCGCCATGGCACGGTCGCCGGGCTTCCAGTCCGACGCCGAGACGTCGTCGGCCACCTCGATCACCTCGCCGGCGCACTCGAGGCCGAGCACGTCCGAGGCGCCGGGCGGCGACGGGTAGAGCCCCTGGCGCTGCAACAGGTCCGCGCGGTTCACGCCGGCGGCGGCAACGCGGATGCGGATCGACCCGGGCACCAGCTCCGGCCGCTCCGCGTCGCCGACCCGCAGGACGGACTCGTCGCCGGGCTCGTCGATGACGATGGCTTTCACCGCCGTGACGCTAACACGTGGGCAGCCGAGCGTCGCTGCCGGCGGCGTCCGACCACGGCCAGCCCCGCCGCGGCGGAGAGGCCGAGCAGCAGCACGTCCGGCGGGGGGACGAAGCGGAGGGTCAGGGTGGCGAAGCCTGGGATGGGACCGGCGACGTTGATGGACATAGGAAGAAGAAGCTGCGATTCCGCTAGGTCCGAGAAGTAGCGATTCGGTCCACTACGACCGAATGAGGGGATCAGAGCCTACACGGGGCTCTACCCCAACCTGAGCGAGATCCTCGCCAGCCGCCTCGTCCGCGCCACCGAACGCCTGCGCTGAAC
>JAPUKG010000089.1 GCA_027295775.1 Pseudomonadota bacterium | reverse complement strand
GGTAGAGAGCCAGGCCTCATTCTGGATGAGCTGCTCGCCCAGCCAAGGTTCGCCTGGGTGATCTGCCACTTCGGGGTTGCGCTGATCCCGAGTCAGCGCTTCTGCCCGAGAGTCGGAGCATGGACAAACCGAGACTTCCGGCGTAGTCCCGGCCCAGGGGATGACAGACGGCACCACCGCGGCACTTGGCCGTAACGCCACGACAGCGCCAGGTCGCGCTGCCCTTTTCTACGAGTGTGTGGCTGGGCGTGGGGAGCCCTAAGGCTCGTCCGCCGCCCCCAACCCCTTGCAGTGTCGGTTCACTGTGGCAGCATGACCGCGCCCTCCGCGATCTGGAGGGCACTCCGTGCACCGCCTGCCTCTCCTTCTGTGGTTGGCCATCGCCATCTCCACTGCGACAGCCGGGCCGGGCTCCGCAGCCACGCTGGTCCTCCTGCTGCCGCTGTTGCTGCGGATTGGGCGAACCACTGTCGGGCGCCTCACGTGATCCTGCCCTGGGCGACGACAGCTCTCGCGAGCCCTCTGCTGCTCTCAAACTCTAGGTTCAAGGGCAGCGGACACCAGGATTCGCGCAACCCGGTGTGGGATGATGGGTTTCGCCGGCCAGCACCCTGCGCCCAACGAGGCGGGTTGGTAGGCACCGCCCGTTCCTACGGACCGAATCAGCGGGCCCATCACGCCGCAAAGATGTCAGCCGGAATGAGCCACAAGCCGCCTGAGATCGACGATCGGCCAGGCGGGGCTCAGCGGCGGTGACCAGCCCCCTGCAGCCCGCCAGGGTGGCCCCAGAAGCAGCCCCTCCCCTACCCCTTGCGGAGCGGCTCCTGTGCCCGCAATATGGCCGCTGCTCGGGTCGGAAGCGCGCGAAGTGCCGGCGATCCCAGGGTATTCAGGATCTAGTGGGGGAAACTCCGTGCTGGTTCGAATCCAGTTCCGGGCACCAGTTTCGCTTCGCTCTTCGACGTCCCTCCTCTCGACGTTCCTCGCTCCGGAGTGAACGAGTCCTCGTGGACATAGGCTACACCGCAATCCGCGTCGCCAGCATCGCCGTCGTGGCGGGGCTGGTGGCGGCGACGCCCGAACCCGGTGCCTGGACGGCCGTGGTCTGGAGCATCTCCTTCGGCCACTACGGGATCGGGCTCTGGTACTCGCGGACTCAGGTGCTCGCAGCCGGCCGGCTGCCCGGAGGCTTGCTCCGCTTCGCGCTTCTCGGCGTCGCTGGGGGCACTCTCTACTGGAGCGACTGGCCGCTCACGTACTACTTCGGCATCCACCACGCGCTGAACGAGAGCTACATGCTGGACCGGGTCACACGCGCGGCCTCCTCCCGCCAGGTTCGTTCACTGCGCGCCGCCGGTCTGGTCCTGCACCTCGTGCTCTACGCCGCCCTGCTTCGCCACCGGTCGCCCTTTGCCATGCTGGACGCCGCGTGGCTTTTGGGCGCCCTGGCCCTCTCATACACGCTCTTCGCCGTCATGCTCGCGCGCGCGCGCGACGTGATGTCTCGCCGAGAGCTCTTCGACAACGCGAGCCTGGAGGTCGTTGGGCTCGGACTGCTCGCGGCCTCCACGGTCGTGGATTTCAACGTGCTGCAGATCGCCTGCTACCACTTCATCTTCTGGATCCTCTATCCCATCCGCGCGCAGGGCCGCGCGGGGGGCCGGGCCCTGCTCGGCTACCTGGCGCTCACCCTGGGCGTGACCAGCGTGTTCGTGGCGTTCTCCCCGTTGGCCATCTTCGAGACGCACTTCGCCAAGGCGACGTACAAGGAGCTCTTCGTCGGCCTCTCGTTCCTGCACATCACCCTCTCCTTCGCGGTCTCGAGCGCCAACCCGGGCTGGATCCGCAAGCGGTTCACCGCGTAAGACCGTTCGGTGACTTGACGCCGACCCCCTCGGACCTAGGCTTGGCGGCAACGCAACCCCCGAGGGAACCAGGTGCCCGAAGACGACCCGAGGCCGGAAGAAATGCTGATCCAGCTCGGGGAAGAGCAGATCGAGGTCCCCGAGGTGCTTCCGGTGCTGCCGGTCCGGGACGTGGTGGTGTATCCGGGGGTGACGGTGCCCCTGGCCATCGGCCGACCGAAGTCGCTGGCCGCGCTCGAGGAGGCCGGACCGAACGGGCTGCTGCTGGTGGTCACCCAGCGCGATCCAAGCACCGAAGAGCCGGAGCTCGAAGACCTCTACCCGGTGGGCACGGTGGTGCGCGTGGTGCGGATCATCGACGCGCGGCACGACGGCAAGCAGGCGCTGGTAGTGGGCGCCGCTCGGGCGCAGCTGGGCGAGCGGGTGGCCAGCGAGCCCGCACTCCGGGTCCGCGCGACCGTGCTGCTCGACAGCTCCAGCGACGACGGCAAGACCCAGGAGGCTTGGCGCCGCGTGGTCGTGCTGGCCCAGCAGGTGATCGACGCCCGCGACGACCTCCCCGAGGAGTGGAAGGCGTTCATCGCCGGCATCCCCTCGCCGGGACTGCTGGCCGATCTCGTCGCCTCGAACCTGCCACTGCCGCCGGAGGAGCGGATCCGCCTGCTCGGCGACTCCGACCCGGGCCGGCGCCTGGTGCGGATCGAGTCCTACCTGGAGCGCGAGATCACCATCGCCCGCACCCAGCAGGAGCTGCGCAAGAAGTCCGAAGCGGAGGACCTCGACCCCAGGCGCCGCGAGCGCATGCTGCGGGGCCGCATGCGTGAGATCCAGGCCGAGATCGGCGAGGGCGATGCCGGCTTCCGCGAGGTGGACGAGCTGCGCGACCAGGTCGAGGCCGCGAATCTGCCCGACGAGGCGCTGGCCATGGCCGAGCACGAGCTCAAGCGGCTCTCCGCCCTGCCCCAGCACGCGCCCGACCGACACCTGATCCGAACCTACCTCGAGTGGGTGATCGAGCTGCCCTGGAGCGTCGAAACCGAGGACAAGCTCGACCTGGCCGACGCCCGGGCCGTGCTCGACGGGGACCACCACGGCCTTCAGAAGGTGAAGGACCGGATCCTCGAGTTCCTGGCCGTGCGCAAGCTCGCGCCGGACGCCAAGGCACCGATCCTGTGCTTCGTCGGGCCGCCCGGCGTGGGCAAGACCTCGCGCGGGAGATCGAGCGCCCGGGCCATGGGCCGCAAGTTCGCGCGCGCGTCGCTGGGCGGCGTGCGCGACGAGGCCGAGATCCGCGGGCACCGGCGCACCTACGTGGGCGCCATGCCCGGGCGGATCCTCCAGAGCCTGAAGCGCGCGGGCTCGCGCAACCCCATCTTCCTGCTCGACGAGATCGACAAGCTCGGAGCCGACTTCCGCGGCGATCCGTCGTCGGCCCTGCTCGAGGTGCTCGACCCGGAGCAGAACGACAGCTTCAGCGACCACTACATCGAGCTCTCCTTCGACCTCTCGAAGGTGCTCTTCATCGCCACCGCCAACACGCTCTCGACCGTTCCGCCGGCACTCCTCGACCGCATGGAGGTAATCGAGCTACCGGGCTACACGGAGCGCGACAAGCTGGCCATTGCGCGCCAGTTCCTCGTGCCGAAGCAGCTCGAGGCCCACGGGCTGTCGGCCAGCCAGGCCGAGGTCGGCGACGACGCCCTCGAGCGGGTGGTGAGCGAGTACACGCGCGAAGCGGGGGTCCGCAACCTCGAGCGCTTCATCGCAACGCTCATGCGCAAGGTGGCGACGCGCATCGCAGGTCGGGGTCCCGACGCGAAGGTGGAGGTGAACGCCGAGTTCGTGGCGGACGCGCTGGGCGCTCCGCCCCACCTGCCCGAGACCGCCGAGCGCACCGAGGTCTCCGGCGTGGCGGTCGGTCTGGCGGCCACCGCCCACGGCGGCGACATCCTGTTCGTCGAGGCGGCGAGCCACGAGGGCGGGAAGGGCATCCGGCTTCGGCTCACGGGCCAGCTCGGCGACGTGATGCGCGAGTCCGCCGAGGCTGCCCTCTCGTGGGTGCGGGCGAACGCCGAGTCGCTGGGGCTCGACGAGGACGCGCTGGCGCCCGGGGAGATCCACGTGCACGTGCCCGCAGGCGCCGTGCCCAAGGACGGCCCCTCGGCGGGGGTGACCATGGTGACCGCCATCGTGTCCGCGCTCACCAACCGCCGCGTGCGGGGCAACGTGGCCATGACCGGCGAGATCTCCCTGCGCGGCCTCGTGCTCCCGGTGGGCGGGATCAAGGACAAGATCCTGGCGGCCGCGCGCGCGGGAATCGACACCGTGGTGATGCCCCGCCGCAACGAGAAGGATCTGGTGGACGTCCCCGCCGACGTCCTCGACGCCCTGGACATCCGGCTGGTGGACAACATCGAGGAGGTCCTGGGCGTCGCCATCGGGACCGCGGCGTAGACCCCGGCCCTGCTACTCTCCGCCGACGTGCGCGTCGCCCTGGTGCACGACTGGTTGACCGGACTGCGAGGCGGGGAGCGCGTCCTCCACGAGCTGGCCGGAATGTTTCCGGATGCCGACCTCTACACGCTCGTTCACGTCCCCGGCAGCACCAGCGACGCGATCGAGCGACTCCGGGTCCACGCATCGCCGCTCTCGCGCTGGCCCGGGGCGGCCCGCCACTACCGCAAGCTCCTGCCGCTCTTCCCCTGGGCCATCCGCCGCTTCCGGCTCGAGGGCTACGATCTCGTGCTGTCGAGCAGCCACGCCGTGGCCAAGAGCGTCCGCCGCCCCGACGGCGCGGTGCACGTCTGCTACTGCCACACACCCATGCGCTACGTCTGGGACCGGGCCGACGCCTATCTGGGGCGCGGCCTGCTCCGCGCGCTCGCGACGCCCGCCGTATTCGCGCTCCGCCGCTTCGACGTCTCGACGAGCGGTCCGGATTGCGTGACGCGCTTCGTCGCCAACTCGAACGAGGTCGCCGCGCGCATCCGACGGCACTACCGGCGCGATGCCGAGGTCGTCTTCCCGCCCGTCGACGTCGAGCGCTTTCGGCCCACCGGCGCGGCGCCCGACGACTTCTATCTGTTGATCGGCGGGTTCGTGGCCTACAAGAACGAGGGGATCGCCCTCGAGGCCTTTCGCCGGCTCGGCCGCAGGCTCGTCGTCGCGGGGGACGGTCCCGGACGCGCCCGGCTCGAGGCTCGCGCCCCAGCGAATGTCGAGTTCACCGGACGCATCTCGGACGCCGAGCTGGCGGGTCTCGCCGGCCGCTGCCGCGCGCTGGTCCACCCCCAGGAAGAGGACTTCGGCATCGCGGCCGTGGAGGCCCAGGCCGCCGGTCGGCCGGTGATCGCCCTGGGCCGGGGCGGCGCCCTGGACACGGTCGTGCCAATGATCGACGCCGACTCGAATGGGCTGCCCGAGGCGCCCGCGCCCACCGGCGTCCACTTCGACCAGCCCACGCCAGAGGCCCTGGCCGAGGCCGTGGAGCGCTTCGAGAAGTTGGAGGCGCGATTCGACGGCGCGCGCATCCGCGCCTGGGCCGAACGGTTCGGCGCGCCGCGTTTCCGTCGCGAGCTGACCGAGCAGATCGACACTGCCCTGGCCCACCGACCCTGCTAGAGGAGAACCATGGACTTCTACACGCGACTGCTGCTCACCGTCATCGCCCTGACCCTCGTGTTGATCACGGGCCACGAGCTCGGCTGGATCCCGAACGCCAAGCAGTCGACGATCGCCCGCTTCCGCGTGGTGCCGGTGCCCCAGGCCCGGATGCTGGTGCGCTTCGACACCAAGACTGGCGACACCTGGCACACCCACCTGGCCCGACCGGACGCCTGGGAGTTCCTGGAGGTGCGGATACCCGAGACCGCCGAGCACGAACCCGCGGACACGGAGCCCGACGGCGACCAGCCCTAGCCCGGCGGCCGTCCTTCGCTCGCGGCGTGGGACGACGCCTGGACGCGCCGCGCGGCGGTCGCGAAGGCCTCCTCCGGCGAGAAGACCAGGCGCTTGCGACCGTACGCCGCGAAGTAGGCCAGACCGGCCAGGTACCAGACCGCCGCTCCGATCACGACCTTCTGGTAGATCGGATCGATCACGAACAGGGCGATCAGGGTCAAGGCGGCCACGCCGCCGGCGAAGGCGGCGCCGGGAATACCGAGGGGGCTCCGGTAGGGCCGCTCGATCCCGGGCAAGCGCAGGCGCAGCAGGATGAACGACACCATCTGCAGGATGTACGAGATCACCGCCCCGAACACGGCCATGTTGAGCAGCACCGCGCCGACTGGATGCTCGGGTCCCAGGCTGTGAATGACGAGGGCCACGGCGTAGCCCAGGAGCGCGCCCGCGAGCAACGCGGCGTGGGGGGTCTGCCGACGCGTGTGGGTGAGCGAGAGCCAGCGCGGGAAGTAGCCAGCCCGCGAGAGAGAGAAGATCTGGCGCCCGTAGGCGAAGATGATCGTGTGGAAGCTGGCGACGAGACCGGCCACCGCCACCAGCGCCAGCAGCTTGGTGCCGATTCCGTCGCCGAAGATGGTGCGAAAGCCCTCGAAGAGCGGCTCGTCCGAGGTGCCCAACGCGGTCGCGCCCGGCGCGATCCCCGCGTTCAGGAAGAGCGTGAGGAAGGCGCAGACCACCAGGGTGAGGAGACCCAGGAGAATGCCCCGGGGCAGGTCCTCACGCGGCTCGTGGGCCTCCTCCGCCGCCAGCGGCAGCTCCTCGATGGCCAGGTAGAACCAGATCGCGAACGGCAGCGCCGCCAGCACGCCGGGCCAGCCCAGCGGCAGCCAGCGCGAGCCCCCCGGCTGGGGCTCCATGTCGAGGGCGAACCGCTCGAGATCGAAGTGGGGAAGCGCGGTCACGTAGAAGACGACCAGGATCGAGAGCGCCAGCACCGTGATCCCGACCGTGAAGCGGAAGCTGATCTCCACCCCGGCCACGTTCAGGCCGACGAAGAAGGCGTACGCGACGGCCCACCACAGCGGCGCCCAGGCCTCGGGGGTCCCGAAGATGGCGCCCAGGTAGCCCCCGATGCCGACCACGATGACGGCGGGGGTCAGGATGTACTCCATGTTCTCGGCCAGGCCGGTGATGTAGCCGCCCCAGGGCCCCATCGACGACCGGGCGAAGGAGTAGGCGCCGCCGGTGTGGGGCAGCGCCGCCGACATCTCCGCCACGCTGAAGCAGAGCCCGGTGTACATGGCGGTGATGATCACCGTGGCCAGCAAGAGGCCCCCGAATCCGCCGGCGGCCAGGCCGAAGTTCCAGCCGAAGAAGTCGCCAGAGATGACGGCCCCGACGCCCAGGGCCCAGAGCGAGGCCACGCGCGCGTGCCGGCGCAGGCTGCGCCGCTCGAAGTAGCTGGCATCGACGTCCGAGTAGCGAACCCCGGCCTGTCCGTTGCCCTCGTTCACGGGCCCCCTCCTCGATGCGGCGGGAATGTAGCCCGCTAGACTCGCCTCCCCGATGAGTCCGCGATGAGTCAGCCCCTCGACGAAGAGTCGTCCGGCAGCGATGAGGAGCGCTGCGGCCGCTACCCGGGCGCGCGGGCGCCGGACCGGCGCCGGCGGGTGAACGCCCACGGCCTCGGCATCACCGTCTCCGAGTGGGGCGACGCGGAGGGGCCGCCCCTGCTCCTGGCCCACGGCGGCTTCGACTTCGCCGGCACCTACGCGGTCTTCGCACCGCTCCTGGCGGAGCGCGGCTGGCGCGTGGTGTCGTGGGACCAGCGCGGCCACGGCGACTCGGACCACGCGGCGCTCTATACCTGGGACGCGGACGTGCGCGACGCCCTCGCGGTGCTCGACGCGACCACGCGCGAGCCCGTGCCCTTCGTCGGCCACTCGAAGGGCGCCGGTATGCTGACGACCCTGGCGCAGATCCTCCCGCACCGGGCCTCCCACGTGGTGAGCATCGACGGCCTGCCGTCGGCCCGCCACCGCCGCCCCGAGCCTTCCGGCGACGAGCGAACCCGGTACATGGCCGAGCTCTTCGGGGACATGCTCGACCGGCGCCGGCGCCTGGCCGAGACCCAGCGCCGGCCCGGCACGCTGGAGGAGCTCGCCCGCCGTCGCGGGCGCATGAACCCGCGGCTCTCCTTCGAATGGCTCTGCTACCTGGTCACCGTCGGCGCCCGACACGACCCCGACGGCTGGCGCTGGAAGCTCGACCCGGTGATGCGGTTCGGCGGCTTCGGACCGTGGCGGCCCGAGTGGGCGCGCAACCAGCTCCCGTCGCTGTCGGTCCCGCTCCTCGGGATCCTGGTGGGCATCATCGAGGAGATGGGCTTCGAGACGTCCCGCGAGGACGTGGAGCCGTATCTTCCGCGCGACTCTCGCATCGAGGTGATCGAGGACAGCGGCCACTTCGTGCACATCGAGAAGCCCGCCGAGATCGCCGCACTGGTCTGCGACTTCCTGTCGTGAAGACCACCCTCCGCCACGCCAAGATCGAGCTGGTGCTCCACACGCTCCGGGAGGGAGAGGGCCGCGCCTTGCTCCTCCTGCACGGTCTGGGCGAGTCGGCAGCGCGAGAGGATGCGCGGTGGTACCCGGCCTGGCCAGGGCCGATCCACGCACTCGACTTCACCGGGCACGGCGAGTCGACGATTCCCGTGGGCGGCGGCTACGCGGCCGAGTTCCTGATGGCCGACGCGGACGCCGCGCTCGCTCATCTCGGGGCGGTCACGCTGTGCGGGCGCGGCCTGGGCGCGTACGTGGCGCTGCTGCTCGCCGGATCGCGGCCGGCGGAGGTGACCGGCGCGATCCTCTGCGACGGCCCGGGCCTGGCAGGGGGAGGCTCGCAGCCGTCGACGCCGACGCTTCCCGGGATCGACCCATCGGACACCGGGCCGCCGGATCCCTTCGCCTTGGTCGAGCTCGCCCGGGACCTCCGCCCCACTGACTATGCGCTCGAGTACGTCCGACAGGTCGAGGCGTTCTCGGAGCTCGACCGGCCCCTCACGGTGTGCGCCGTCCAGCGCCCCGAGTGGCTCCAGGCCGTGGTGGACGCGCCCTCCGTCGCCGAGGCCCCACTGGACGACGCCCTCGCGTACTACGCCCGGCTTTAGCCGCCTCTAGGCCGCGCCGTCCTCGCCGCCGCCGGCCCGGGCGCTGGACCGCCCCAGGACCCGCCGCGCGATCTGGATGCCGATCGCGGCGGCCACCGCCACCACCACCAGTGCGATCAGGATCTCCTGTACATCGCCGCTCGCCAGGGTGTCGCCGAAGTAGCTGAAGAGCGCGGTGCGAGGCACCAGGGCGATGGCCACGGCGCCCACGAACCCCAGGGCGTGCATGCCCGAGAGACCCGCCGCGGCGTGGGCCGGCGTGAGCGGCGTGACCGGCAACGACGTGTAGATCCCGATCCAGAGCGGCCCGCGCCGGGTCAGATAGGCGTCGAGCCGGGCGACGCGGCCACTCAGTCGCCCGGCCACCGCGTCTCGCCCGAGCCCGCGCGCGATGCCGAACGCCACCGCCGCGCTGACCGTGAAGCCGATGGTGCCGAACGCCGTGCCCCCGAGAACGCCGAACAGCAGGCCGCCGGCGCTCATCAGAACCCACGAAGGCAGCAACAGGAAGGGACGAAGGCTCGCCGCGAGAATGAACGCGATGGGAGCGAGCCAGCCCAGGGCCTCGATGCGCGCCCGCAGGGCCGTCGGGTTCCACTCGATCTGGCCCTGCTGGTGGGCGACCAGGGCGAGGGCGATTCCGGCGACCAGGCCGAGGGCGGCCGCAACCCGCACCAGCGACCGGCGCCCACCCCCGTTCATCGACGCGTCTTTCCGAGAGCCACTGGCATTCTATGTAGCGCGTCGCTGGGGGCGGGCCCCGGTCGCGCCTTCCCCCGGGCGTGACGACGCTAGCGTTCCGTCGAGACCGGGCTCGGTGGGGCGAGCTGCGCGGCGCGGCGAATCTCCGCCATGGATCGGGCGACACCCGATTTCTGGAAGCTGCGCACCAGCCATGGCTTGAGGCTTCCCCCCGCGTCGTAGAGCACCGCGTAGCGAAGGCGGGTGCCGCGCTCGCCGTCCGGACGGACCTGCCAGAAGCCCTCGTCGCGGGCGATGGAGACGCGGCCTTTGCCCAGCCGCTCCTGCTCGCGGGCCGCACGAAAATCGAGTCGGTAGCCGCCGTCAGCGAGGAGCCGGGGCTCGAACCGCAGCGTTACCTGACGGTCGGCGAACATCCAGCCGGGAGAGTGCACCTGGACGACTCGTCCGTCCGGCAGCACCGTACTCTCCGAGAGCAGGCTCAGGACCTGGTCGATGCGGCCCTGCTCTCGCACGACCCGGATCACGCGCTCGGGCGCCACGGCCCATCGGCAGTCGGCCGTCACCTCGGCCGGACCGTTCGCGTGTTCCGCGACCAGGCGCACGACGCACCCGTCGCGCTCGCCGGCGCCAGCCTGCACCGGCTCCGCCAACAGGCCGACCCCCAGAACGGCGAGCCACACCCCCTGCGCCCCTCCACGCATGCAGCCCGATTCGTCGAGCCCGGACACGGACTTGAGCGCTCGACACAACGAGGTGAAATCCCTTCACCGTGCCATCGCTTCGCTCCCGGCCTCAGCGCCCCGGCCCAGTTGGTCGATACGTCGTCGAGCAGGAGGTGCCATGGCAGAGGCCAAGAACCGCGGTCCGGTGCGACTCGACGTCCCTTTTCCCGCGTCGGTGTCGGGCATGGAGCAGGAGAGCGCCCGGCCCACGGCCGATCTCGGCAACTGCCTGGTCACCGGCGGCGCCGGCTTCCTCGGACGACACATCGCCTTCGAGCTCGCGCGTCGCGGACATCCGGTGCGGGTCTTCGATCGCCAGCCCCTCGAGACCAGCCACGAAGGGATCGAGTTCGTGCAGGGCGACATCACCTGCTTCGAAGACGTGCGCAAGGCCTGCGAGGGAATCGACACTGTGTTCCACACCGCTGCGGTGCTGTGTTTCGTCAGCCTCCCGACCCGAGCGGAGCGCGAAGAGAGCACCGCGGTGAACGTGACCGGGGTCGAGAACGCGGTCCGCGCCGCCCGCGAGGCGGGAGTCGCGCGACTGATCCACACCAGCACCAACAACGTGACGCTCGATCGGCCCGTGATCGACGGCGACGAGTCGCTCCCGTACGCCGCGCGCGCCCGCGACCTCTACACCGAGACGAAGATCCGCGGTGAGCAGATTGCGCTGGCGGCGAACGGGGAAGGCGGCCTGCTGACCTGCGCCATCCGGCCCGGTGGGATCTGGGGGCCCGGCGAGAAGGTCCTGTTTCCGAGGGTCGTCGACGAGTGCGCGAGCGGGCGCTACATCGCCACGATCGGCGACGGGAGTGCGATGTCGGACAATACCTTCATCGACAACCTGGTCGACGGAGAGATCGAGGCGGCCCGGCACCTCCTGCCCGAGAGCCCCCTCGGCGGGCAGGCCTACTTCATCACGGACGGCGTGCCCATCAACTACTTCGACCTGTTCCGGCCCATCATCGAGGGGTTGGGCTTCCGGCATCCGAGGCTGCGGCTCCCGGCCGGCCTGATGGAAGGCGTGGCGATGGCCTGGGAGTTCCTGCATCGCCGGATCGGTTTCCCCCGTCCGATGCTGCTGCCTCTCGAGGTTCGGAAGATCACGCTCAGCCACTACAACCGCATCGACAAGGCGCGCCGCGACTTCGGATGGGTGCCGGTGGTGGGGATGGACGAGGCGCAGGCGCGCTGCCTCGAGTACTGCCGAACGCTCCTGGCCAACCGCGAGAGCGTCGATCGTCCCCACTGGGGCTGGTGGGTGGCGATCCTGGGCGGCATGACGCTCACCGGCGTGCTGGCCCTCTCCCCGGCGGCGCACGCGGCCTGGAGCGAGGCGGTCACCGTCTGGACGCCGCGTTGGCTCCTGGGCACGATCTTCGTGTGGGCGGTGCTCGTGCACGTCCACAAGGGGATGGTTGCGGTGCGCCTGGCGGAGCGCGCGGGCCTGCACGCCACCTCCACGGCGTGGGGCTGGCAGACGTTCGCACTCGGCTTCGCATCACTGCGCCTGCTCCGGCGCCGCGCCGAGGCGAACGGGGACTGACGCGCCTTGGGCCGGATCCGCTACGCAGTGGGCGTCGCGTTGCGTTCCGGGGCCACCCCGCTCCTGCTGGGCCTGCGCTGGGCTCGGGGCGCGCAGCGCGACCGGCAGCAACACGTGCCCCCCGCGCGCTGGAACGTGAAGCTCGCCTCCAAGGCTGCGCTCGACGAACTCTTCTTCGCAACGGAGCTGGCCTCCGGCCCGTTCCTTCGCATCCGCGACCTGGGGCGGGCGGCGGCCGAGATCGACGCGGCCCTCGCCTTCTTTCGAGAGCGGGGCTGGGACCGTCGGCCCGCGGAGTACCACGCGACGCCGCCGCCCGCGCGGCAACCCGCGCGAGTCTGGCGGCGCTCTCCATGGGGGGAGTACCAGCACCTGCAGTTCGACAGCGGCTACGAGCCCTACCTGGGCGAGCCGGGCCGGACACGCTGGCTCAGCTACCGCGCCAACCGGCGGGCCCATGCCTGGCTGCTCGAGCACCGGGGTGCGCCCCGCCCCTGGCTGGTGTGCGTTCCGGGCTATCGGATGGGCCGCCCCAGCGTGGACTTCACCGGCTTTCGCGCGCGCTGGCTCCATCACGGCCTCGGCCTCAATGTCGCCATTCCGGTAATGCCGCTTCACGGTCCCCGACGGGTGGGCCGCCGCGGCGGCGACGGGTTCTTCTCCGGGGACTTCGTCGACACCGTGCACGCCCAGGCCCAGGCCGTGTGGGACACGCGGCGACTGATCGGCTGGCTGCGCCGCCGCGGCGAGGCGCCGGTGGGCGCCTACGGCATCTCGCTCGGCGGCTGCACGACCGGGTTGCTGGCGGGCCTCGAGGCGGACCTCGATTGCGTCATCGTCGGCATTCCCGCCACCGACTTCACGCGCCTGCTGCGCAACCAGATGCCGGAGTTCGTCGCGCGGGCCGTCGAGCGGACGGTCTTCCCGCTCGCCCAGGTCGAAGAGCTGCTTCGCCTGGTGTCGCCCCTGGCGATTCCGCGGCGCGTGCCGAGGGAGCGCTGCTTCCTGTACGCAGCGGTCGCCGACCGACTGGCGTCACCGGACCAGGCCCGCGACCTGTGGGAGCACTGGGGGCGCCCGCACCTCGAGTGGTACGAGGGAAGTCACGTCTCGTTTCTGTGGGAGAAAACGGTGAAGTCGCTGATCGTCGAGGCGCTCGACGCTTGCGGAATGAGCCCGCGCGAGAGCGGCTGACCGCTGGAGGGAGCCAGGACCCGGGGCCTGGCGGCTCGGACTCCTCCGGCTGGGCCTCCTCCTCCTCCACGAGCCCGTAGCCAGCGAGATCGTCCTTGTCCGCAACCTGGGCCGGCCCACCCTTCGCCTGGGCGCGCTCCTCGCGCTGTTCGCGCTTGAGAGCCGCCTTCTCCGCCTTGCGAAGCTCGCGCTGCCGCTTGAGGACCGCGGTCTTTCCCTTTCTCGCCATGATGTCTCGACCTCCTCCCCACCACGGACACCCGAAACGACACGAAACAGACAGCCTCGAAAGCACCGGGCTCGATGAAGCCCTCGACAACAAGGTGGGGGGTGTCGCGGAACCTGCGCCAGATCCCGCCGCGGCGAACGATACCACAGGCGGGGAAAATACGGACCGCGACTGATAGACTCAACCCGGGAGGATCGAGATGAAACGAGCCCGACCGAGGCTGTTGCTCGCCGCGTGGACGCTGCTGACGTTCGCACCCGCCCGCGCGGACCAGGCCATCCCGCGCGTGCCAGCGCCGGAGGGCGCGGCCGTCTACTTCATCTCGCCCGCAGATGGCGACACCCTCTCGAGTCCGGTGACCGTGCGCTTCGGTCTGAAGGGCATGGGGGTCGCCCCCGCCGGCGTCGCCCACGCGACCGCCGGCCACCACCACCTGATCGTGGACGCCCCACTGCCGCCGACGGATCGGCCCGTGCCCGCAGACGAGCACCATCGGCACTTCGGTGGCGGACAGACCGAGGTCGCGATCGAGCTGGCCCCCGGCTCCCATACCCTCCAGCTCCTGCTCGCGGACCAGAACCACGTTCCCCACGACCCACCGCTGGTATCCGAGCGCATTACCATCGAGGTGGAGTAGAGGCCCGCCGTGATCCCCAGCCTACCCCTCCGTCGCACCGGGCACGACAGCGCGCGCCTGATCTTCGGCGCCGTCAGCGCGGTGCTGCTCCTGGCCCTCGCGGGCTGCGGCCTGAAGGCCTACTCGGACTTCGACGAAGAGGCGGACTTCGCGCCCTACCGGCGCTTCGACTTCCTGCCGCTACAGGCGCCAGAGCCGGGCAGCGCCGACATCGATCCCGCCAACAGCCAGCTCGTGGCGCGCCGCGTCCAGCGGGAGATCGAGCGCATCCTGACCGAGCGAGGCTACCGCCGCGTCGTCGGTGACGAGGCGGACTTCCTGATCGCCTCGCAGATCACCACCCGCGAGGTGGTGGAGCGCTACCCCGCCCCGTACGCCCTACGCCCCTGGTACGGCGGCTACGACAGCTACACCTACACCGAGGGCACCCTGGTGATCGACGTCGTCGAAGCCGCGGAGAAGACACTCGTGTGGCACGGCTGGACCAGCGAGCCCATCCGCGGCCGCGGATCCATCGGAGAGGTGGAGAAGGCGGTCGCCGCGATCCTCGCCCGGGTCCCACCCGGCGGCACGGCGGTGCGCGGCGCCGTGGAGCCAGCGACGGCTCGCTAGCCGCTTCTGCGCGGTGCGCGGAAGCGCTCGCGCAGATCCGCGTAGAGGCCGCGGAAGACCTCGCCGCGCTCGCGGAGGCGATCGCGCAGGGCCGGGTCCGGCTCGACACTGTGCTCGGGCGCGGGCGCCGTGCACACTGCGGTCGGCTCCTCTCCGGTGGCGGCAATCCGGGCCAGGCGTGCGGCCCCGTAAGCCGGTCCCACCTCGGCGCCCGGCGAGTAGTCGAGGGTGAGGTCGAGGGCGCTGGCCAGCAGGCGACCCCAGTATGGGCTGCGCGCGCCGCCGCCGATCACCGAGACCCGGTCGATGCGCGCTCCGCCGCCGCGCAGGACGCGTTCGCCGTCGGCCATGGCCAGGGCCACGCCCTCGAGCACCGCGCGCGCCAGATCCGCGCGCTCGGACTCGTGGGTGAGTCCGAAGAAGACGCCCTTGGCGAACGGGTCGTTGTGAGGCGTTCGCTCTCCGGACAGGTAGGGCAGGAAGATCAGGTCCCCCGGATCGCGATCCGCCAGCTCCACCTCGTTCAGTAGCGACGCCACGTCGGCGGCGCCGGTCACCCCCGCGATCCAGGTGAGACAGCTCGCGGCGCTGAGCACCACCGACATCTGGTGCCAGCGGCCGGGGAGACAGTGGCAGAAGGCGTGCACGGCGTGTTCCGGGTCCGGTGCGAAGGCATCGCCGGCGACGAAGAAGACGCCCGAGGTGCCGAGGGACAGGAAGGCGCGGCCCGGATCCACCACGCCGGCGCCGGCGGCGCCCGCCGCCTGGTCGCCCGCGCCAGCCGCCACCAGCACGCCCCGGGGAAGGCCCCACGCGTCGGCCACATCCGGCTTCAGGGTTCCGGTGGGCTCCGAGCCCTCGAACAGGGCGGGCATGGCGGCCGCGGTCAGATCCGTCGCCGCGAGCATCTCATCGGACCAGGCCCGCCGTCCCACGTCGAGCCACAGCGTGCCCGACGCGTCCGAAAGATCGGTCGCCGCCTCGCCGGTCAAGCGCAGACGCAGGGTGTCCTTGGGCAGCAGGACCCTTGCTATGCGCTGGAAGATCTCGGGCTCGTGCTCGGCCACCCAGAGCAGCTTCGGCGCCGTGAAGCCCGGCATGGCCAGGTTGCCGGTGATCTCCCGGGAGCGCGGCGCTCGCCGTTCCAGCACCTCGCACTGCGCGGCGCTGCGCCCGTCGTTCCACAGAATGGCGGGCCGCAGCACGCGATCGGCGTCGTCCAGGAGCGTCGCGCCGTGCATCTGCCCCGAGAGCCCGACAGCGCGCACGCCCGAGAGCTCGCGGGCACGGCGCTGCCCGAGGCCGCGCAAGGTCCGGTCCGCGGCCTGCCACCAGTCCTCCGGGTCCTGCTCGGACCAGATCGGACGCGGCCGGCTCACGGTGAGGGCGGCGCTCTCCTGGTCGACCACGCTTCCCGCGTCGTCGACCAGGATCGACTTCACCCCCGAGGTTCCGAGGTCGATGCCCACGTACACGCGGCGTTAGGGTAAAGTCGCTGGTTGGACTCCGTCAAACCAGGGACGGAACGAAATGAGTCTCTCGGTCCTCACCCTCAATATTCTCCACGACTACGGGCCCTGGAAGGAGCGCGCCGCGCGCATCCGGGAGTGGCTGGACCTGCTCGATCCGGACCTAGTGGGACTCCAGGAGGTGCTGCGCGGCCCGGGCTCGGACCAGTGCGAGGAGCTCTTCGAGGGTCGCGGCTTCCACCTGGACTTCGTTGGCGCGAGCGACTTCTGGAAGAACCCGGAGCAGCGCTTCGGCAACGCTGTGGCGTCTCGCTGGCCCATCCGCGAGCGCGAAGAGCTCGTGCTCCCGGACAAGGGCGACGGCGAGACCCGCGCCGCCCTCTCCGTTACCGTCGATGCGCCCGTCGGGCCGGTGTGCTTCACGACCACGCACCTGAACTGGCGCTTCCATCACGGCGCGGTGCGCGAGCGCCAGGTGGTGGCCCTCTGCGACTGGGTGCGCGGCCGCCGCCCGAGGGACGGATTTCCGCCCATTCTGGTGGGCGACTTCAACGCCGACCCCGAGTCGAGCGAGATCCGCTACGTGAAGGGCCTGCAGTCCCTGGAGGGCCGCAGCGTCTACTTCCGCGACGCCTGGGCCGAGGTGGAGAAGGGCGACGGCATCACCTGGTCGAACCGCAACGACCTCGCCCGCCTGTGGCTCGAGCCCGACCGCCGCATCGACTACATCTTCATCGGCCCGCCCGGGACGGGAGGCGTGGGCATGATCCAGTCCTGCCGCGTGGTCTGCGATTCGCCCCGGGGTGACATCTGGCCGTCCGACCACTTCGGCGTCTACACCG